>DATABU010000863.1:0-2516 GCA_036259415.1 Longimicrobiaceae bacterium | reverse complement strand
CCCGTCCCGCAGTCCCTTCCCGACCCGGCTTACGGCCGGCGGGGATCCAGGATCTCGTCCACCCGCGCGGCCACGTCGGCCCAGTGGGCGCGCTGCACGCTGGCGGGGGCGGCGGCGGCGTTCGCCACGGCCGCGGCGCGGATGGCGCGCAGCTCGCCGCGCGCCAGGGCGGGGAGGTCGCTGCGGCCCACGTTCAGCGGGGCCAGCAGCGGCGATGGCGGGTCGCTCCGCTCCCCGCCGTCTGCGCCCGGCTGGGCGGCGGGCGGGTTCACCAGCACGCCCAGGCGGTCCAGGTACACGCGCTGGAGCGTACGCAGGTTGGCGTCCGGCGTCCGCCCGGCCCACACCGCGCGGCGCAGGTCGGCCAGGTAGTCCGCCACCGGGTACGCGCCCGGCGCCATCTGCTGGCTCATCGCCATCCGGTCGAGCCGGCGCGCGTCCAGGAGCTGCTGGACGACCCCCGCCTGCGCCGCGGCCAGCGGCGAGGGGCCGGTGCGCGAGGTGATGGCGGCGGGCGCCAGCCACTCCGGGGTGCGGATGGCGTTCTCGGCCAGGAAGGCCAGCGCCCGCTGCTGCCGCGCGCGCGGCACCGGCGTGTACACCGCGCCGGGCTCCACCGCCGTCCGAGGCTCCACGTACACGCCGCCGACCACGCTCGCCACGTGGCGCATGTAGGTGCCCCACATCCCCACCGTCTCGCGGTAGAGCTCGGCCAGGTCCTCGTGGTCCTGCCCCGGGCGCGCGGTCCACGCGGGGAGGTTCGGCACCACGCGGCGCAGGTTGGCGAGCGCGTAGGTGGTGGCGGCCACCGGGTCGTCGCCCAGGTCCTCGGTCTGCGCCCGCGGGTCGATGCCCGACAGGTACTGCGGCAGGTACCGGTACGGCATGGGCCCCGGCGGCGCGGAGAGCATGCGGTCCAGCCGCGGCCGCTCGGCCTCGGGGGTGGGGGCGTCGGGGTACACCCTGTAGCCCCACTCGATGATGAAGTCGTCGAACGGCCCCAGGCGGCGGACGAAGTCCAGCGGCTGGAGGCCGTCGCCCGGCTGCGCCACGTAGTTCTGGCGCGCGTAGTCCATGATGGTGGCCGAGACGCCGTACCGGCGCGCGAAGCCGGGGTCGCGGAGCGAGTCCACCGGGAACGAGGCCGAGGCGACCATGTTGTGGGGGAGCCCCAGCGCGTGGCCCACCTCGTGGGTGATGACCTGGCGCATGGTCTCGCCCATCAGCTCTTCGGGGACGTCCAGCGACCGCGCCGCGGGGTTGGCGGCGCCGGTCTCGATCATCAGCCGGTTGCGGTAGCTGCGCATGTGGTTGTGGTACCACACGATGTCGCTCTCGATGATCTCGCCGGAGCGCGGGTCCACGGTGCTGGGCCCCTGCGCGTTGCGGGTGGTGCTGGCGGACCAGCGGACCACGGAGTAGCGGACGTCCTCGGGGTCCCAGTCCGGGTCCTCCGCCGGCGAGGGCGGGTCCATGGCCCGCACCGCGTTCCTGAAGCCGGCCTTCTCGAACACCCTGTTCCAGTCCTCCACCCCCTGCCTCACGTAGGGGCGCCAGCGCGCGGGGGTGGCCGGGTCCAGGTAGTACACGATGGGCTTCACCGGCTCCACCAGCTCCCCGCGCGCGTACGCCTCCGGGTCGCTGGGCTCCAGCCGCCACCGTGCGATCAGGCGCTCCGTGGCCGCCTTCTGCTCCTCCAGCCCGTAGTTGACGCGCTCCAGCGAGAAGAAGCCGGCGCGCGGGTCGGCGTAGCGCGGCCGCATGGGCTCGCGGGGGAGCAGGACCAGCGACTGCCGCATCTCCAGGGTCAGCGCGCCGCCGCTCCGGTCGGAGGGCGGGGCGGCCGCCTCGAAGGTCTGCGTGTGCCGCACCTCGACGTTGAGCGGGTAGCTGTGCACCGAGTTGACGAAGCTGCGCGCCGGGTCCAGGCGGCGCACCTTGTACTGCTCGCGCTGGGCGGTGGTCAGGCCGCTGAGCGCGGGCGTGTCCCCGCCGAAGAACTCGGTCACGTCCACCACGGCGGCGCTGTCGGGGCCGTACGCCTGCACCGGGAACGCCGCCAGGATGGCGCCCAGGTGGTTGCTGGCCACCGAGCGCGCGATGGGGAGCGTGTCGGCGGCCACGGCCTCGGCGCCCCTGGAGCGCAGGATCACCCGGTTGCCCTGCCGCTCCCAGCGCACCAGCCGCTCGTGCACGCTGACGCCCGCCGGGAGGAAGGCCCCGAAGTTGGCGGGGACCGCGGCGATGCGGCCCACCAGCAGGAAGTCGCGGTGCATCACCGAGTCGGGCACCTCCAGCAGCCAGCGCTCGTCCACGCGGTGCACGGTGATGCCGCCGGTGTCGGACACGGCGCGCGGGGGGACCACCTGCGCGTACGGGCGCGGGGCGCGGGGCGCCGCCCCGGAGCCTCCCGAACCGCCGCCGGAGGCCGCGGTTGCGTCCGCCTCGGCACGGGGGGCTCCGGGGCGGCGCCCCGCGCCCCGCGCCCGTACGCGCAGGTGGTCCCCCCCCCCGCC
>DATABU010000862.1:0-2117 GCA_036259415.1 Longimicrobiaceae bacterium | reverse complement strand
ACGCAGAGGTGCTGCAGCTCCCCCGCGTGGGTCCGCAGGACGACTTCTTCGCGCTGGGCGGGCACTCGCTCCTGGCGACGCGGGTGGTCTCCCGGGTCCGCGAGGCCTTCGGCGCGGAGCTCCCCGTGCGCGCCCTCTTCGAGGCCGCCACCGTGGAGCGCCTGGCCGCCCGCGTCCAGGCCGCGCTCGCGGAGGCGGGCGACGCGCCCCCGCCGCTGGTGCCCGTCCCCCGCGGCGGCCCGCTCCCGCTCTCCTTCGCGCAGCAGCGGCTCTGGTTCCTCTGGCAGGTGGACCCGGGGAGCAGCGCCTACGTGATGCCCGGCGCGCTCCGGCTGCGCGGCACGCTGGACGCGGCCGCCCTGCGGGCGAGCCTGGGCGAGGTGGTGCGCCGCCACGAGGCGCTGCGGACGGTCTTCCCGGCGGTGGAGGGGCGGCCGGTGCAGGTGGTCCTCGACCCCGCGCCCCTCCCGCTCCCCGTGGCCGACCTGCGCGGGCTGGACGCCGCCGCGCGCGAGGCCGGGGCACGGCGCCTGGCTGCCGAGTCCGCCGCGCGCCCCTTCGACCTGGAGCGCGGGCCGCTCCTGCGCGCCGCGCTCGTCCGCCTGGGAGACGAGGAGTGGCTCCTCCTCTTCGCCATGCACCACGCGGTCGGTGACGGGTGGTCCACCGGGGTGCTGGTGCGGGAGGCGTCCGCGCTCTACCGCGCCTTTGCCCGCGGCGAGGCGTCGCCGCTCCCGGAGCTCCCCGTCCAGTATGCCGACTATGCGGCGTGGGAGCGGGCGTGGCTCACGGACGAGGTCCTGGAGGCCGAGCTGGCCTTCTGGCGCGGGGCGATGGCCGGGGCCCCGCCGCTCCTGGAGCTCCCGCTGGACCGTCCGCGCCCCCCCGTCCCCGACCCGCGGGGCGCCCGCCACGCCTTCATCCTCCCCGCGGAGGCCGGCGTCGCCGTCCGGGAGCTGTGCCGCGAGAAGGCCGCCACGCCGTTCATGGTGGCGCTGGCGGCGTGGCAGCTCCTGCTGGCCCGGTACGCGGGGGAGGAGGACGTGGTGGTCGGGACCCCCGTCGCGGGGAGGACGCGGACGGAGCTGGAGGGGCTGGTCGGCCTCTTTGTGAACACCCTCCCCCTGCGCGCCGACCTCGCCGGCCGGCCGTCCTTCCGGGAGCTGCTCCGGCGGACGCGCCGGGCGACGCTGGAGGCGTTCGCGCACCAGCACCTCCCCTTCGAGCGCCTGGTGGACGAGCTGCGCGTGGAGCGCTCGCTGACCCACGCGCCGCTCTTCCAGACCCTGTTCGTCTTCGGGGGCGCCGCGCCGGAGTGGCCGTCGCTGGGCGACGTGCGCGTGGAGGCGTGGGACGGTGAGGGCGAGGGCGCCAAGTTCGACCTGACCCTCGAGGCCACCTGGGCGGACGGGGGCCTGACCGGGGCGCTCGCCTACCGGACGGGGCTCTTCCACGCGGCCACCGTCGAGCGGATCGCCGGCCACTTCGGGGCCCTCCTGGCCTCCGCCTCCGCCGATCCCGGGGCGCCCGCGTGGGAGCTCCCGCTCCTCGGCGCGGCGGAGCGCGAGGCGCTGGTGTGGGGGTGGAACGCGACGGCGACCGGGCACACGGGGGTGGGGTGCGTCCACGAGCTGTTCGAGGCCCAGGCGGCGCGGACCCCGCACGCCGTCGCGCTCGTGGCCGGCGCCGTGCGGGTCACCTACGCGGAGCTGGACCGCCTCGCCTCGTCGCTGGCGGCCCGGCTGCGGGAGCTCGGAGTGGGGCCGGAGGTGCGCGTCGGCGTCTGCACCGGGCGCACACCGGAACTGGTCGTCGCGGTCCTGGCGGCGCTCAAGGCGGGGGGGGCGTACCTCCCGCTGGACCCCGCCTACCCGGCGGAGCGCCTCCGCTTCCTGGTCGAGGACACGTCCGCGCGCCTGGTCCTGACCACGGCCGCGCTCCGCGGCCGTCTCCACGCCGGCGTGGAGACGGTGCTGGTGGAGGACGCGCTCCCGCACCCGCGCGCTCCCGCGCCCCCGCTCCCGGTCTCCCCGGAGTGCCTGGCCTACGTCGTCCACACCTCCGGCTCGACCGGGACCCCCAAGGGGGTGATGGTGGAGCACCGCGGGCTCGCCAAC
>DATABU010000861.1:0-5057 GCA_036259415.1 Longimicrobiaceae bacterium | reverse complement strand
GCGGAGGTGCTGAAGCTGGAGCGGGTCAGCGTGACGGAGAGCTTCTTCGAGCTGGGCGGGCACAGCCTGCTGGCGACGCAGGCCGTCTCTCGGCTGCGGGAGGCGTTCGGGGTGGAGGTCCCGCTGCGGGCCCTCTTCGAGATGCCCACGGTGGAGGCTTTCGCCGCGATGGTCGAGGAGCGGCTGCTCGCCGCCCTGGACGACGGGGAGCTGGCGGACCACCTGGAGCGGCTGGAGCCCGAGGGAGACGAGGACGCCGGGGCGGTTCCCGGTCCGGCAGCGCAGTAGCCACAGTCATCATTCAACGTGCCGCACATGAGCGATCAGTCCAGGCCCGGAGTCGCGGAAGCGCTCGGGCAGCTCTCGTCCGCCAAGAGGCAGGTCCTCCTGCAGAACATCCTGCGGGAGCGGGGCCTGAAGGCCCAGGAGAAGATCCCCCGCCGGAGCTCCGCGGGCCCCGCGCCGGTCTCCTTCTCCCAGCAGCGGCTCTGGGTGGTGGACCGGATCGAGCCGAACAGCCCCGCCTACAACCTGCCGTACGCGCTGCGGCTGCGCGGCGCCCTGGATGCGGGCGCGCTCCGGTCTGCCCTGGACGCGCTGGTGGCGCGGCACGAGACGCTGCGCACCACGTTCGTCGAGCGGGACGGTGGGCCGGTGCAGGTGGTGCACGCGCATGCGCCCGTCGACCTGGAGATCCTCGACCTGGGCGGCGTGCCGGAGGACGAGCGCGAGGCGGAGGCCCGGCGGCTGGCGGGCGAGGAGGCGCTGCGCCCCTTCGACCTGGCCCACGGGCCGCTGCTCCGCTGCACGCTGCTGCGCCTGGCGGAGGACGACCACGTGCTCTGCCTCACCATGCACCACATCGTCTCCGACGGGTGGAGCCGGAGCGTGCTGACCCGCGAGGTCTGGGTCCTGTACGGCGCCTTCGCCCGGGGCGAGGAGCCGCGGCTCCCTGAGCTGCCCATCCAGTACGCCGACTACGCCGTCTGGCAGCGCGGCTGGCTCAGCGGGAAGACGCTGGAGGAGCAGACCGGCTACTGGAAGGGCCGCCTCGCTGGGGCGCCGCCGCTGCTGGAGGTCCCCACCGACCGCCCCCGCACGCCGCGGCAGAGCCCGGTCTCGGCGAACCAGGGCTTCCGCCTCTCGCCGGAGGTGTCGAACGGGCTGCGCGAGCTGTCGCAGCGCGAGGGGACCACGCTGTTCATGACGGTGCTGGCCGGCTGGCTGGCGCTGCTCTCGAAGTACTCCGGGCAGGACGACGTGGTGGTGGGCACCCCGGTCGCGGGTCGCACCCGGCGCGAGACGGAGGGGCTGATCGGCTTCTTCCTGAACATGCTCCCCCTGCGCGGAGACCTCGCCGGCGATCCCACCTGGACCGAGCTGCTGGCGCGGGTGCGCGAGGCCACGCTGGGCGCCTTCGACCACCAGTAGCTCCCCTTCGAGAAGCTGGTGGAGGAGCTGTCGGTGGAGCGCAGCCTCACCCACACGCCGCTCTTCCAGGTGAACTTCACCCTGAACCGCCCCGGCGAGGGCGACGACCAGCTCGGCCGGCTCGGGGAGCTGACCGTGGAGCCGTTCGGCGGCGGGGGCGGCGCGGCCCGGTTCGACCTGGAGCTGGCGGTCCTGGACTTCGGGGAGGAGCTGCGCGGGGGGATGGTCTACCGCGCGTCGCTCTTCGAGGTGGAGACCGCTGCCCGCATGGTCGGGCACCTGGAGACCCTCCTGGAGGCCATGGTGGCCGACCCCGGCGCGCGCCTCTCGGCGGTGCCGCTGCTGCGCGACGACGAGCGGGGGCAGGTGCTGGAGGTCTCCGCCACGCCCGCGCTGGCCCACCCGCCGGCGTGCCTGCACGACCTGCTCTCCGCGCAGGCGGGGCGCACCCCGGACGCGGCGGCGCTGGTCTGGGGCGGCGAGACGCTGAGCTATGCCGGGGTGGAGCGCCGCGCCAACCGCGTCGCGCACCTGCTGCGCGAGCGGGGCGTCGGCCCGGAGACCCGGGTCGGGCTGTGCGTGGACCGCGGGCCCGAGCAGGTCGTCGCCGCCCTCGCGATCCTCAAGGCCGGCGGCGTCTACGTCCCGCTGGACCCCGCCTACCCCGCGGAGCGCCTGGCCTACACGCTGGCCGACTCCGGCGCCGTCCTGCTGGTGTCGCAGACGCCCCTCCTGGACTCGCTCCCGCCGTTCGGGGGCGAGGTCGTCTGCCTGGACGCGGAGCGCGACGCCGTCGAGCGCGCGCCCGACACGGCCCCGGAGAGCGGCGCGGGCCCGCGGAACGCCGCCTACGTGATCTACACCTCGGGGTCCACCGGCAGGCCCAAGGGCGTGGTGGTGGAGCACGCCAGCCTGGTGCACACGCTGCTCGCCACGCGCGACCGGTACGCGCTCGCGGCCGGGGAGGTGTTCCCGGCAATGGCGAGCTACGCCTTCGACATCTGGGCCTTCGAGGTCTTCGCGCCGCTGCTGGCGGGCGGCGAGGTGCGCCTGCTGCCCCGGGAGACGGTGCAGGACGTGGAGCAGCTGGTGGGCGAGCTGGCAGGCGCCGACGCCGTGCACGCCGTGCCCGCGCTGATGCGCGAGGTCGTCCGCCAGGTGCGCGGCGGGGCGGGGACGCTGCCGCGCATGAAGCACGTCTTCATCGGCGGGGACGCCATCGCGCCGGAGCTGCTGGACGAGGTGCAGGACGCCTTCCCCGCCGCGACGGTGTGGGCGATGTACGGGCCCACCGAGGGGACCATCATCAGCTCCGGGACGCCGCTCCGGCGGGGCGAGCGCTACGGCTGGCAGATGGTGGGCCGCCCGCTCCCCGGCGTGGCGATGTACGTCTGCGACCCCGCGGGGAGCCTGCTCCCGACCGGCGTGCCGGGCGAGCTGTGCCTGGGCGGGGGCGGCGTGGCGCGCGGCTACCTGGGCCGCCCGGAGCTGACGGCGGAGCGCTTCGTTCCCGACCCGTTCTCCGGGGCGGCGGGCGCGCGGCTGTACCGCACGGGCGACCGGGTGCGGCGCCGCTCGGACGGGGAGCTGGAGTTCCTGGGGCGCGTGGACCAGCAGGTCAAGGTGCGCGGCTTCCGCATCGAGCCCGGCGAGGTCGAGGCCGCGCTGGAGTCGCACGGGTCGGTGCGGGAGGCGGTGGTGGCCGTGCGCGGCGACGCGCGCGGGGAGAAGCGCCTGGTGGCCTACGTGGTCCCGGAGCCGGAGACCCGCGCCGAGCTGTGGCCCTCGACGGGGGAGTACTTCGTCTTCGACGAGATGATCTACCAGGGGCTCACGCACGACACGCTGCGCAACGCCCGCTACCTGCGCGCGCTGCAGCGTCACGCCCCGGGGAAGGTGGTGCTGGACGTGGGGACGGGGATGGACGCCATCCTGGCGCGCCTGGCCGTGCAGGCCGGCGCCCGCCACGTCTACGCGGTGGAGCTCCTGGAGCGCTCCTACCTGGCCGCGCGGGAGCGGATCCGCGAGCTGGGGCTGGAGGACCGGGTCACCGTCATCCACAGCGACGCCCGCTCCGTGCAGCTGCCTGAGCCGGCGGACGTGTGCGTCTCCGAGATCGTGGAGGCGATCGCCGGGGGCGAGGGGTCGGCCACCATCCTCAACCAGGTGCAGCGGCTGATGGCGCCCGGGGGCGTGATGATCCCCGGCCTGACGCAGACCCGCATGGCGGCGGTCACGCTGCCGGAGGAGATCCGCCGCGAGCCGGCCTTCTCCCGGAGCGGCGCCCACTACGTCGGCAAGATATTCGAGGAGGTGGGGCACCCCTGCGACGTGCGGCTCTGCATCAAGGACTTCCCCTGGCAGAACCGGCTCACCAGCGTCGGCGTGTTCGAGGAGGTGGACCACAGGCTGGGCATCGTCGCGGAGGAGTTCGTCCGCACGGAGGAGCTGGTGGTCGAGCGCGCCGGGCGGCTGGACGGGCTGCTGCTCTGGCTGCGCATGGAGCTGGCCGAGGGCGAGATCCTGGACATGATGGAGGAGGAGACCGCCTGGTTCCCGGTCTACTTCCCCCTCTTCGACCCCGGGCTGGAGGTGCAGGCCGGCGACCGGCTGCGCGTGGAGTGCCGGGGCGAGCTGCACCCGACGCGGGTGGCGCCCAACTACTCGGTGCGCGGCGTGGTGGCACGCGCCGACGGAGGGGAGGTGCCCTTCGAGCTGGTCTCGGACCACCACGTGCCCGTCTACCGGCACACGCCCTTCTACCGGCGGCTCTTCGCGGGCGAGGGGATCCCCGTGCGCGACAGCCCGCTGCAGGCGCTCCCCGGCACGCTGCGGGCGCACCTGGCCGAGCGGGTGCCGGAGCACATGGTCCCGGGCGAGTACGTGGTGCTGGACCGGCTGCCGCTGAGCGCCACCGGCAAGGTGGACCGGAACGCCCTCCCGGCGCCGGAGCAGCGCGCGCCCGGGGAGTACGCCGCGCCGCGCACGGCCACGGAGGAGGCGCTGAGCGCGATCTGGGCCGAGGTGCTGGGCGTGGAGCGGGTGGGGACCGGGGACACCTTCTTCGAGCTGGGCGGCCACTCGCTGCTGGGGATGCAGGTGGTCTCGCGGGTGCGGCGGATCTTCGGGGTGGAGATGCCGCTGCGCGCCCTCTTCGAGGCGCAGACCGTCGCCGCGCTGGCCGTGCGCATCGAGGCGCTGCGCGGCGCGGAGACGCAGGCCGCGCCGCCCCTCGTCCGCGTCCCGCGCGACGCGCCGCTGCCGCTCTCGTTCGCGCAGCAGCGGCTCTGGCTGGTGGACCGCCTGGAGCCCGGCAGCCCCGCCTACAACATGCCCTTCGCGCTGCGGCTGCGCGGGGCGCTGGACGCGGACGCGCTGCAGGCCAGCCTCACCGGGCTGGTCCGGCGCCACGAGGCGCTGCGCACGACGTTCGCGGAGGGCGAGAACGGGCCGGTGCAGGTGATCCACGCGCCCGCGCCGGTGCCGCTCCCGGTCCGGGAGCTGGGCCACCTCCCCGCCGGCGAGCGCGAGGCGGAGGCGGAGCGCCTGGCGCAGGCCGAGGCGCTGCGGCCCTTCGACCTGGCGGCGGGTCCGCTGCTGCGCGCCTCGCTGCTGCGCCTGGGGGA
>DATABU010000860.1:0-7100 GCA_036259415.1 Longimicrobiaceae bacterium | reverse complement strand
GGCGCCGCGGGAGCCGGGTCGGGGAGGGGGAGGGCGCGCGTTGCGTCCGCGGACGCCTACGGCCCCGCCGGCGGGTGGGCCAGGAGCGCGAGCATCCGGCCCGCGACGTACTCCATCTGCTCCTCCCGCTCGGATGCCCAGGCGGGGAGGCGGACGGCGTTGAAGGAGACGGTCCCGACCGCCACCAGGGCGAGCAGGACCGGCGTGAGGAGCTCGCCGGCGTCGTCCATGCCGAGCAGCAGCAGGACCGCGGCGACGGCGAGGAAGACGCCCATCGCGGCGCTCGCCGCCGCGTCGCTCTTCCGGGTCCCCATCCGCAGCCGGTACCCCGAAACCGTCGGCTCGACGACCGCGTGCAGGTTGCCGTTGCGCCAGCTCCGGGAGCCGGGGCCGGCGCTCTCCCGCCCGTGCGCCTGGAAGACCTCGCGCAGCTCCCCGACCACGATGCTCCACTCCCGGTCGGTCGGGGCCCGCGGCAGCTCCACCGTCCGCCCCACGGAAACGGGCATGCCGAGGATCTTCCGCCGGGGGAGCGGTGCCGGCCGCCGGTCCAGCCGCGCGGCCGCCTCGGCGATCTGCTCCGGCGGCATCCCCACCTCGCGCCCGATCGCCTGGAGCTCCGCGAGCGTCAGGCCGCTCCGCGCGGGAAGGTCACGCCCCGGCTTCGTGTCCGCCGCCGCCGAACGGAAGATCTCCTCGACCTCCTCGTCCGTGTACCTGCGGTCGTCCGTCATGATTCCGACCTCCGCGTCGTCGTGGGGCTCCGCGGCCGGAGCCTCACGAAAAGTACAGCCAGATCGCCGCCACGCACAGCACCAGCAGGCCGGTGAGCGCCCAGTCCCCCCGCCGGGTGCTGCCGTCGATCCCGGCCTCCACCGCGGCCTCGCCGGTCGCGGTGCCGAAGGTGAGCCCCTCCACCTTCTCGCGGGGCGGCGGCGCCGTCGCCAGGCTCACCGCCGCCAGCACGATGGAGCAGGCGACGAAGAGCAGCGCCGCGAAGTGCAGGAAGTTGACGTCCGCGTAGGCGAACAGCCACCCGTCCAGGCTCCCCTTGTTGATCTCGGCCACGAGGCGGGCCATCCCCAGCACGAACCCGGTGAGCAGGCAGGCCATGGCCCCCGCCGCGTTCAGCCGCCGCCAGAGCAGCCCCAGCAGGAAGACCGCCGCGATGGGCGGCGCGATGTACGCCTGCACGCTCTGGATGTAGGTGTACAGAGTCCCCGAGACCAGCTGCATCAGCGGGATCCAGGCGAGCCCGAAGAGGACCAGCACCCCCGTGGAGATCCGCCCCACCCACACCAGCCGCTGCTCCGACGCGCCCGGGTGCAGCTTCTTGTACACGTCCCACGTGACCAGCGTGGAGGTGGAGTTGAACACCGACGAGAGCGAGCTCATGAGCGCCGCCAGGAGCCCTGCCACCACCAGCCCGCGCATCCCCACCGGGAGGAGCGAGCGCACCAGCGCCGGGAGCGCCTGGTCGGGCGCCGCCAGCTCCAGTCGCCCCTGCTGCACCAGCGCGTAGGCGATCACCCCGGGGATGACGAAGATGAAGAGCGGGAGGAGCTTGAGGAAGCCGGCGAACTGCGTTCCCCGGCGCGCCTCGGTGAGGTTCCGCGCCGCCAGCACCCGCTGCACGATGAACTGGTCCGTGCACCAGTACCAGATCCCCAGGATGGGCGCCCCGAAGAGGATCCCCGTCCAGGGGAAGTCCGGGTCGGACGCGGGCCTCCACATGTCCCAGAAGGCGGGGCCCGCCACCTCGCGCAGCGTACCCCATCCCCCCACCGCCTCCAGCCCGAAGAACAGCACGGCCACCGCGCCCGCGATCAGCACGAACATCTGCAGCATGTCCGTCACCAGCACCGCCATCAGCCCGCCCAGGACGGTGTAGATCCCGGTGGCGACCACCACGATCAGGGCGCCGGTCCAGAAGTCGATCCCCATCACCGTCTCGAACACCACCCCGCCCGCGAAGATGGTCACCGAGATCTTGGTGAGCACGTAGCCCACGATGGAGATCACCGCCAGGTACCAGCGCGCCGCCGGCGAGTAGCGCCGCTCCAGGAACTCCGGCATGGTGAACACCCCGCTGCGCAGGTAGAACGGGGTGAAGACGTAGCCCAGGAGCAGGAGGACGAAGGCGGCCAGGATCTCGAACTGCGCGACCGCCACCCCGCTGGCGGCCCCGGTCCCGGCGAGCCCCACCAGGTGCTCCGAGCCGATGTTGGAGGAGAAGAGCGACGCCCCGATCACGAACCAGCCCGTGTTGCGGCCGGCCAGGAAGTAGTCGGTGGAAGTCTCGCGGTCCGAGCGTTCGCGCCGGGTCGCCCAGACGGCGCCGGCGAACACGATCACGAAGTACAGGCCGATCACCACCCAGTCGAGGGTAGTCAGCACGAGGGCCTCCGGGGGTCAGGGGTTCTGGGTTTCTGAACTGCGGGGTCGGGCGTGCCCCTCGCTGGCGCTCGGGTCGGGCTGCGGCTCCGTAGGGCACGATGAAACTGTGCCCAACGGAGGCGAGCCCCGGGAAACCGCCCCCGGGTCTCGCCGCTTCGCGCTCGCATCCCTCACGCGGGCGCCCAGTTGGGGCAGGCGGTGTGTTGGGCGGGAGCGGGCAGGGAGGGAGCGGGGCGGGTCGGAGGAAGCGATCCGGGGGGCCGGTGGGGGGGAGGTGATCGAGCGCTTCCGGAGACCGGCCCCGCTCCCGACCGCAGCGCGCAACAGCCCGGATTCGTAACGGTCCCCCGATGCAGGAGCGCCCCGCCCGGACCTCCGGGCGGGGCGCTTTTTGCCGGGGCGGGGCGGCCGGCGGTCAGCCCTCGATCAGGTACACCAGCGTCACCGAGGCCGTCACCGTCTGCTCCCCCGACTCGATGGGGGTGGACGCCCCGCCCCCGGCGAAGTCGCGGGCCTGCGCCATCTCCAACTTGGCGAACACGGGCGGCGCGCCGCCCGCCGTGCTCGCGTCCAGCACCGGGCCCAGCCGCACCCCCAGCGCCCCCGCGATGGCGGCGGCGTCGGCGCGCCCCTTGGCGACCGCGTTGCGGATGGCCTCGGCGCGCACCGGCCCGGGGTCGCGGATCGCGAAGCGCACCCCGTGCACGCGGTTGGCGCCGGCCCGCAGCGCCGCGTCCACCAGGCTCCCCACCTGCGCGATCCGCTCCGTGCGGGCCGTCACCACGTTGGTCACCCGGTAGCCGCGCACCGTGGGCTCCTCCGTCCCCGGGCGGGGCGGGGCGTAGTCGGGGAAGACCGAGAAGTTGCGGGTCTCGATGTCGCGCCGCGGGATCCCCGCCGAGGTGAGCGCGCGGATCACCTGCTCCATGGCGCGGGCGTTCTGCTCCGCGGCCGCCTGGGCCGTGGGCGCCGTGGTCTCCACCCCGAAGTCCAGGTACGCCTCGTCCGGGGCGGCCCGCGCCTCCCCGGTGCCCACCACGCGGATGGTGCGCGGGCCGGGCTCGCCCGTGCGCGGCTGCTGTCCGTGCAGGACCGCCGGGGAGGCGAGCATCGCCAGGGCCAGGGAGAGGATCTGCATGCGTCCGGTTCTCATCGTCGTCGTGGTTCGAGGGGTACGTCCGTCCTGCTCGCCCGCTGTTGTACGCCGCCGGCCCTCCCAGGTTGCGGCGGGCCGCAAACGCGAAGGGACCCGCCTGGCGGCGGGTCCCTGTCGGTTGGGCACGGGGCCCGATGGGGGGGGCGGGCAGCGTCCGAAGATGGTAGGGCGTCCGGCGGAACGTACCTGCGGGTTCAGGAAAGGTCGTGGAGGCTTTGCTGCTGGGTCGCTGTCCCCCCCCGAGTCCTCACCTCCGACGCGGAGAGCGCGGCGGTGTGGTCTTCGTTCGGCCCGCCGGATAAGCAAGGCGGGGGCCAAAGCGACGGCGGATCGCAAGTCGTTGCTTTGCAGTTATTTGCCGGGAAACGCCCCTTTCGTGGAGGGGCGCCTTCTGAGGAGAGTATGACACACGTTGGGACGCGACTGCCCCAGGTCCCTGCGGGCTGGGTTTGTCAACCCTGTCCCGCGAGGGGAGCAACACGAGGGGGCGGGTGTATACGACCCGCCCGCGCCGGACCCGAACCGCACCGCAGCCGCCGATGCCCAGGAAGTACGCGATCAAGGAGGTCTTCGCCACGCTCCAGGGGGAGGGGGCCCAGGCCGGGAGCCCCGCCGTCTTCCTCCGCTTCGCCGGGTGCAACCTGGGCTACGCCGTGTGCCCCTGGTGCGACACCGACTGGGCGAAGGCCGAGCACACCCTGGAGCTGGACGGCACGCTGGAGCTGGTGCGGGCGACCGCCGAGGCCGGCTTCGGCTCCGAGCGGCCGGGGCTGCTGCTGGTGGCCACCGGCGGGGAGCCCAGCCTCCAGCTCGACCGCCCGCTCGCCGACGCCCTGCGCGCCCGCGGGTACCGCGTCTCCATGGAGTCCAACGGCTCCCGCCCCGTGGACCGCTCGCTGGTGGACTGGCTCACCGTCTCCCCCAAGCAGGCCGCGTTCGCGCAGAAGGAGGGGGACGAGCTGAAGGTGCTCTTCACCGGCGAGCACGCCGCCGGCCCCGCCCCCGACGCGGACGCCGTCCGCCGCCTGGCCGCGGGGACCCGCTTCGCCAACTACTTCCTCCAGCCGGTGGACCTCCCCGAGTGCGGCGGCCCCAACTACGCCGCGACGGTGCGGGCCGTGATGGAGCTGGGTCCGCCCTGGCGCCTCTCGGTCCAGAGCCACAAGGTCACCGGCATCCCCTGAGTGCGCGCCTTCTACACCGATCGCTTCGTCCTCCCCCTCCCGGAGGGGCACCGCTTCCCCATGGTGAAGTACGCCCGCGTCCGCGAGCGCTGCCTGGCCGAGGGGGTGCTGAGTCCGGCCGTGCTGGAGGAGCCGCCCGCCGCGACGTGGGAGGAGCTTGCGCTGGTGCACGACGCCGGCTACCTGGAGCGCGTGCGCGCGGGGACGCTGGACCCGCTGGCGCAGCGGCGCATCGGCTTCCCCTGGAGCGCGGGGATGGTGGAGCGCTCGCGGCGCTCCGTGGGCGCGACCCTCGCCGCCGCGCGGGTGGCGCTCCGCGAGGCGGCGCAGCGGGGGTGGGGCGTCGCCGCCAACCTGGCCGGGGGGACGCACCACGCCTACCCGGGGCACGGCGAGGGGTTCTGCATCTTCAACGACGCCGCCGTCGCCATCCGCGTCCTGCAGCGCGAGGGGCTCGTCCGCCGCGCCGTCGTGCTCGACTGCGACGTCCACCAGGGGAACGGCACCGCCGTAGTCTTCGCCGCCGACCCCACGGTATTCACCTTCTCCATCCACGGCGCCCGCAACTACCCCTTCCGGAAGGAGCGGAGCAGCCTGGACGTGGAGCTCCCCGACGGGGCCGGGGACGACGCCTTCCTCGCCGCCCTGGAGCTGCACGTGCCGCACCTGCTGGAGGACTTCCGCCCCGACCTGGCCGTCTACCTGGCCGGGGCCGACCCCTGGCGCGACGACCGCTTCGGGCGCCTGAAGCTGGGCAAGGAGGGGCTCGCCGAGCGCGACCGCCGGGTCCTGGGCGCCTGCCGCGCCGCCGGCGTCCCCGTGGCCGTCACCCTGGCCGGCGGCTACGCCCGCGACACCGAGGACACCGTGGACATCCACGTCGCCACCCTGCGCATCGCCGCGGAGCTGCACGCCGCCGCGCACACCCCCGCCGCTACGCAGGCGGTCCTCTGATGCTCCTCCAGGCGATCCTCTTCTGCGTGGGCGCCGCGGCCCTCTACCTGGGCGCCGAGTGGCTGGTGCGCGGCTCGTCGCGGCTGGCCCGCTCGTTCGGGGTGAGCGCGCTGGTGGTGGGGCTCACGGTGGTGGCGCTGGGGACCTCCGCGCCCGAGCTGGTGGTGAGCACCATCGCCGCGGTGCGGGGGCAGGGCGGGGTGGCAGTGGGGAACGTGGTGGGCTCCAACATCCTCAACCTGGCGCTGATCGTGGGGGTCGCCTCGCTGGCCGGGCCCATGCACGTGCAGATGCGGCTGCTCCACCGGGAGGCCCCCCTGATGGTGCTCGCGGCGCTGACCCTGCCCCTGCTCGCCTGGGACGGCGCCATCACCCGCCTGGACGGGGGGCTGCTCGCGGTCGCCTTCCTGGGCTACCTGGCCTTCGTGGTCCGCTCCGCGCGCACGGAGCCGCCGGCCGTGAAGCGCGACTTCGAGGCGTTCGAGGAGGCGGAGGACCGGGCGCCCGCGGGCGGCTCCCGGCTGCGCGACGCGGGGATCGCCGCGGCGGGGCTGGCGACGCTGGTGGTGGGCGCGCAGATGCTGGTGGACGCCGCGGTGTTCTTCGCGAGGGCGGCGGGCGTCTCCGAGGTGGTGGTGGGGCTCACCGTGGTGGCCGTGGGCACCTCGCTCCCGGAGCTGGCGACCTCGGTGGTCGCGGCCCTACGGGGCGAGGCCGACATCGCCATGGGCAACATCGTCGGCTCCAACATCTTCAACAGCCTCATCATCCTGGGCTCGGCCGCGCTCGCCCGGCCCATCCTGCTCGACCGGGCGCTCTTTGCCTTCGAGATCCCGGCGATGGTGGCGATCAGCGTGATCTTCCCGGTCCTGGCCTACACCCGGCGCACGCTCAGGCGGCTGGAGGGGGCGTTCCTCGTAGCCTGCTACGTCGCGTTCACCGGGGTTCTGCTGATGCGCACCGTGGGGTAGGTCTGGCTCCGGTGCTGGCGGGCCGCTCCGGAGCCGGACGATACCGCCGTCCGTCTCCTGCGCGGGCTGCGGGAGCCCCGGGAAACTGCCCCCCGGGTCTCCCTCCGCCGGGGTGAGCCTCGCCGAACCGCCGGCGAGTCTCCCCCCGTACATCGTGTGGGAACGGCAGGGAACTGCAACGACGAGAAAGCCCCTCCCTCGCCTGCGGCGGAGGGGGCCGCTGATGGTCTACAGCCGCACCACCCCCTCCCCGCCCAGGCGCGCCAGCACCTGCGCGCGGCGTTCGGCGAACTCCGCGTCCGGGAGCACGGGGGCGGCGCCGGCGGTGGGGAGGGCGTCGTCCAGCTCCACCCAGGAGACGCACCCCTCGTATTCCAGCGTGTTGGGGACCACGTGCGGCTCCGCGAGGCGGAAGGCGCGCAGCACCAGCACGTGCAG
>DATABU010000859.1:0-2648 GCA_036259415.1 Longimicrobiaceae bacterium | reverse complement strand
CCTGCAGCAGCGGCTCCACCGCGGGGGGGTCCAGCGGCACGGCGAGCATGGCCCCGGCGGGGAGCTCCTCGATCAGCCGGGCGCGCTCCGCCACCAGGGCCAGCGCGTCGTCCAGCGACATCACCCCGGCCAGCGCCGCGGCCACGTACTCGCCGAGCGAGTGGCCGATGAGCGCCTTGGGCTGCACCCCCCACGCCATCCAGGTGCGGGCCAGCGCGTACCCCACCACGAACACCGCCGGCTGCGCCACCGCGGTGCGCGCCAGCGGGCCGTCCGCCAGGTCGGCGTCGCCGCCGCGGCCCAGCATCCCCCGCAGGTCCGTGCTCCCCGCCGCCGGGGCCGCCGGGGGGTCCGCGCGCTGCTCCGGCGCCGGCTCCCCGGCGAAGAGCGCCTCGCGCACGTCGGTCCCGGTGTGCGCCCGGAGCAGCTCGGCGCAGCGGTCCACCTCGCGCCGGAAGACCGGCTCCGCCTCGTACAGGCCGCGGGCCATCTGCGCGTAGTGGTCGCCCAGCCCGGGGAGGAGGAAGACGACGCCGCGCCCCTCCCAGTCCTCCGCCACGGTGAGCAGGCGCCGGGGGTCGCGCCCCTCCAGCGCCTCCAGGGCGTCCTCGCGCCCGCGGCAGACCAGCACCCGCCGCTGCGCCATGCGCCGCCGCCCCACCCGGAGGGTGTGCGCCACGTCCGCGAGGGGCTGCCCGGGGTGCGCGCGCAGGTGCTCCGCCAGCCGGTCGGTGACGGCCTCCAGGGCTGCGGGGGTGCGGGCGCTGAGCACCAGCAGCTGCCAGGGGCGCGACGGGCCGGAGGGCTCCGCGGGCGGCGCCTCCTCCAGCACCACGTGCGCGTTGGTGCCCCCCATCCCGAACGAGCTCACCCCCGCGCGACGCGGCGCGCCGTTGGCCCGCCAGGGGAGCAGCTCGGTGGGGACGAAGAAGGGCGAGCCGGCGAAGGGGATGCGGGGGTTGGGCGTGCGGAAGTACAGCGAGGGCGGGATCTCGCCGCGCTCCAGCGCCAGCGACGCCTTGATGAGCCCGGCGACGCCCGCGGCGGAGTCCAGGTGCCCCAGGTTGCTCTTGACCGAGCCCAGGGCGCAGAAGCCGACCTGGTCGGTCCCCGAGCGGAACGCCTCCGTGAGCGCCTCCACCTCGATGGGATCGCCCAGCTCGGTGGCCGAGCCGTGCCCCTCCACGTAGCCGATGCTCTCCGGGGAAACGCCCGCCAGCGCGATGGCCTCCAGCACCGCCTTGGCCTGCCCGTCCTTGCGGGGCGCGGTGTAGCCGATCTTCCCCGAGCCGTCGTTGTTGATGGTGGAGCCGCGGATCACGGCGCGGACGGTGTCGCCGGCGGCGAGGGCGTCCTCCAGGCGCCGGAGCACCACGATCCCCACCCCGCTCCCGGGGACGGCGCCGCGCGCGTCGGCGTCGTACGAGCGGCACTCGCCGGTGGAGGACATGGGGCTCCCCTCCTGCCACAGGTACCCCACCCCGTGGGGCACCGCCACCGAGACGCCGCCGGCCAGCGCCAGGTCGGACTCGCCGTTCAGCAGGCTCTGCACGGCCAGGTGCACCGCCACCAGCGCGGAGGAGCAGGCCGTCTGCACGTTCAGCGCGGGTCCCTCCAGGTTCAGCTCGAAGGCGGTGCGGGTGGCCACGTTGGAGGTGGTGTTCCCCAGCCGCGCGTCCAGCCCCCCGCCCACCCGGGGGCTGGAGGCCAGGTTCATCCAGTAGTCGTTCACCTCCGCGCCGGAGAAGGCCCCGATGCGCCCGCCGAAGCTCTCCGGGTCGTAGCCGGCGTCCTCCAGCGCCTCCCAGGCGCATTCCAGGAAGATGCGGTGCTGCGGGTTCATCACCGACGCCTCCCGCGGCGACAGCCCCCAGAAGGCGGCGTCGAACTGGTCCACCCCCTCCAGCGTCCCGGCGGCGCGCACGTAGCCGGGGTTCTTGAGGTACTCCGCAGGGACGCCGCGGGCCAGCAGCTCCTCGTCCGTGAAGCGCGAGATGCAGTCCCGCCCCTCGCGCAGGTTGCGCCACAGCTCCTCCACGCTCCCCGCCATGGGGAAGCGCCCCGCCATCCCGACGATGGCGATCTCCTGGCCGGTCAGGCCGTCCGTCTCACCCGTGTCGCTCATGGACGGGTCCTCTCGGAGGGTTGTGGAGGGGAACGGCCGCGGGGCGTCTCTCCCGATCGTGTCGCGTTCCATGCGCAGCACCGGCGGTGCTGTGGAGCATCCGTTCTTCACCCGACAGCTTTCGCCGGATCAGCTCACAATAGTAGTGAAGCGGCCGGCCCGCCGAAACCCCTCCACGCGGGGCCGCGCGCTGCCTGGAGCCATCACGTACTGAACGGCTCGTGTACGACAGTATTGACAAGCAACACACCTGACGGGTAATTTTCCGCGCAGAGAAGGCGAGACACCGGCCGACAGAGGCCCCCCCCGGCAGAGAGCCCGGGAGGGGCCTTTCCGCGTCCCCTCCAGCAGGGCGCCCACGCGCCCACCCGCCACGTCCAGAGAGCGGTCCCGTGCAGGATCGTCCCGGTAAAGCACCCGGATCCGAGACAGCCGTTCGGCCACCCATCTCATCCGGAGGCAACCATGGCAAAGGCGCACGCGCTCCAGGACAGCTTCAACGACAACACCACCGACACCGCGA
>DATABU010000858.1:0-1548 GCA_036259415.1 Longimicrobiaceae bacterium | reverse complement strand
CGGCGGCGGGGCCGGCGCCACGGCGGCCGTGGAGCCCCTCCCCGCGGAGCCGCGGGTGGCGGCCGCCCCCGCGCCCGGCTGGGTCCCGGCCGACGTGCCCGTGGCCGCCGCGGTGAGCTCCGGGCCGGTGGACGCGGGGATCACCCGGACCGTGGCGGCGGAGCCGCTCTCCGTGAGCCGGACCGTGGCGGCGGGTGCCGTGCGCCCCGCCGCAGAGCGGGCGCGGCCCGCGGGCGGGAGCGACGGGGGCAGCGCCCTGCGCGAGGCGGAGCGGGACTACCTGGTGGCGCTGGAGGCGTACGCGCGCGCCGCCGCGGCGGAGGACGAGGACCCCGTGACCCGGCTCGCCACGCTGGAGGGGCTCGTCCGGGCCACCCGGGTCGCGCTGGAGCGCGCGCCGGACGACCCGGTGATCAACGGGTACCACCTGGCCGCCATGGGCCAGCGTGACATGATGCTCCGGCAGATCGCCCGGAGCTCCGAGGAAACCTGGTACTGAACGACCGGAGACACGAGCAATGACGCGCAGGAACGTTTCCCTCTCCGCCCTCGGGGCGGCGCTCGCCCTCCTGGGGTCAATCCCCGCGGCGGGGCAGGATCCCCAGCCTCGCGAGCCGCAGCAGGTCACGGTGTTCGGCGCCGCGGACCGCGGCTGGCTGGGGATCTCCATGAACTGGGCCCCCTCCGGCGAGGGCCCGGTCACCATAGAGGCCGTGGTCCCCCGCTCGCCGGCGGAGCGCGCCGGGATCGCCCGGGGCGACACGCTGGTCCGGGTGGGCGGCGAGGCGGCCACCGTCGCCGTGGCGCGCCGCCTCCGCCCCGCGGCGGGCGACACGGTCCGGCTCCGCCTGCGGCGCGCCGGGCGGGAGCGCGACGTGCGCGTGGTGGCGGAGCGCCGCAGGGACGACGTGATCGTCTTCCGGCGCGGCGACGACGTGCGGGTGATCGACCCGGACTCGATCCGTGCGGGGATGCAGATCCGGCTGGACACCGTGGGCGCCCACCTGGACAGCCTGTTCGTACGGCTGGACAGCCTGCGCGTGGGGACGGAGGCGCGGCGCGCGTTCCGGACGTTCACCGTCGAGGTGGACAGCCTGATGGAGCGCGCCCGCTACGAGACCATCCCCTTCGGCATCGAGCTGGGATCGCGGGCGATGGCCGGCGCGGAGTTCACCCAGCTGAACGCGGGGCTGGGCCGCTACTTCCAGACGGAGCGGGGGCTGCTGGCGCTGCGCGTCGCCCCGGGGACCCCGGCGGCACGGGCGGGGCTGGAGGCGGGCGACGTGGTGGTGAAGGTGGACGGGGCCGAGGTGGAGACGCTTCGCGACCTGCGCCAGGCGGTGGCCCGCGCCAGGGAGTCCGCCGCGAAGCTGGAGGTGGTCCGGCAGGGGAGGCGGCGCGAGTTGACGCTGCGCTGGGACCGCGGCGCCGGCGGCGAGGTCCGGCTCTACGGCGTGCCGCGGGGCACCGGGGCGCTGCGCCGCCCGGTGACCTGACGGTCCCCGGCCAGGGGGCCGGATGCGGGGGGGGGGGGGGGGGGGGGGGGGG
>DATABU010000857.1:0-4196 GCA_036259415.1 Longimicrobiaceae bacterium | reverse complement strand
GGCGTCGGGGGCGGCGGTCAGGGTGAAGCCCAGCGCGTCCTTGTGGGCCTGCACGGTGAGCCGCGCCCCCAGGGAGTCCAGGATGGGGCGGATGGGCCGGATCGTGGTGCGGGCGGTGAGGTACGCCAGCCCGGCCTGCGGCGGCGAGGCCGGCGGGGGGAGATGCTACCACCACCGCCAGCGCCTGCCCCTGCCGCGTCCACCAGTGCTCCGCCTCCACGCCGGCGGAGGGGAGCCGGGCGCGGAGGTGGTCGTGGAGGAGTCGCGCGGTGACGGTGAGAGCCGCCGGGTCCAGCTCGGACGCGGAGTAGCCCAGCCCGATCCACCCGCGCGTGGCCTCCGGCGAGACCGGGGGCACGCCCGCGACGGTGTCGGTGAGCATCTCCCGCAGCCCGTCGCCGGGCGCCTCGGGGAGCCGCGCGAAGGCGTCGCGCACCTCGTCCACCCGCACGTCGCCCACCGCCACCACCGCGATGCGCTCGGGCCGGTACATCTCCGCCCAGAGCTCCCGCACCACCTCCGGCGTGAAGCGCTCGGCCGACGAGGGCGTCCCCGCGGGGGACAGGTCCTCCGGGAAGAGCGCTCCCCGCAGCCGCGCGCGCACGTGCCCCGCCGCGGTCTCCCACTCGGCGTTGCGCTCGTCGCGCAGCTCGCGCTGCGCGGTCACCAGCTGCGACCCGGTGAAGGTGGGGGGGCGCAGGGCGGAGCGCAGCACCCCCGAGAGGTAGCCCAGCTCCGAGGCGGGGCCCACCAGCGTGTACACCACCGCGTCGGTGCCGCGGGTGACCTGCACCTCGCCGCCCACGCGCCGGGCCTGCTCCCGCAGCGAGGGGAGGAGGAGGTGCTGGAGCAGGTGCCCCGCCCCGGCGTACCCCGGGGGGTCGTCGGCGAGGAGCGAGAGGCGCAGCGCGACGATGGGGATCGCGGGCTGCCGGTGCACCGCGACCATCCCCGCCGCCCGGTCGGCGGGGGGGGAGAGCGCGGCGGTGTCGGCCGGCGGGGGGGGGCCGGCGGCCAGCGTCAGGGCGAGCAGGAGCAGCATGCGATGCGGAGCCGTCGGGGATGCGGCGTGTTCACGGGTGCGTATAGTCCGGGCCGCGGCCGAAGTTCCCGCGCTCCCGGAAGCGCAAAGGAGCGCCGTGCGGCGCTCCTCGCGGATCCTCCGGGGCGGGCGCGCGGCCCGGGCGTCAGTCGGGGATCTCGTCCGCGATGATGAAGTTGAGCGGGTCCACCGGCCGCCCGTTCACCTCCACCTCGTAGTGCAGGTGCGGCCCGCTCACCAGCCCGGTGGCGCCCACCTCGGCGATGGTCTCGCCGCGCTTCACCTCCTGCCCGGTGCGCACCAGCACCCTGGAGGCGTGCGCGAAGCGGGTCACGTAGCCGAAGCCGTGGTCGATCTCCACCACGTTGCCGTACCCGCCGGACTTGGCGCCGGCGAAGCGAACGCGGCCCTTGGCCGGGGCGAGGATCGGCTCCCCCACCGGCGCGGCGATGTCGATCCCCTTGTGCGGGCGCGTGATACGGAGGACGGGGTGCTGCCGGTTGCGGCTGAAGAGGCTCGAAAGGTGGCCGTCCGAGGGGGCGATGGAGGGGGTGGCCGCGAGACGCTCGCGGTTGCGCTCCATGGCCTCCAGCGCCTCGTCCATGCTGGAGCGGAGCAGCGCGGCGCGGCGGAGCAGCGCGCCCAGGTCGGACGAGGTCTCGAACACCTTGCGGCCGCGCTCCGGGCTGGCGCGGAAGAGCGCCCCCGAGTGCAGCGTCGCCGTCCCCGGCCCGCCGATCCCCACGCGCTCGACGGCGGGGTCGATCTCGGGGAGGCCGGCGACGACGCGGTACTTCTCGCCCTTCTGGGAGAGGTCCTCGATGGACTCGGAGAGCGTCGTCATCTGCGAGCGCATCTGGTCCACCTCGGCCGCGAGGAGCTGGTTCTCGCGCTCCAGCGCCGCGGCGCGGACGTGGTGGCTCTGCTTGACGAAGAACCCGACGCTGAAGACCGCCAGGATGAAGGCGAGGGCGAGGACGGTGGAGAGGGCTACCCGGACGCTCCGGCTGGAGATCTGGATGGATCTGACGCGCTCGTTGTCGTGCGGGACGAGCATCAGCGTCCACTTGGATCGGGCCATGGATTCGGTTGGGGTACCTGAAAAAGCGATGGGAGGCGATGCTCCCGGAAGCGAGCCTGGATGTGGATGAGGGGCGAACTATACAACGCGCGTGCGGCGAGTGTCAAGCAGCTTCACACGTTGCATGGATGTTCCCCATCCGCGCTGCGACCGTCCACGAGCGCCCGCGCGGCCACTTGCGGAGGGGGGCGGACCGGACCCATCCTTGCACGCTTCGCCCCGACCCGGCGCCGCGCCCGCCGCGGCCTTGCGACAGATCCAGGGACCCCAATGCGGACCGAGCCCGAGACCTTCTACGTCACCACGCCGATCTACTACGTGAACGACCGGCCCCACCTGGGCCACGTGTACTCCACCACCGTGGCCGACGCCCTGGCGCGCTATCACCGGCTGCGGGGGGCCGACACCTTCCTCCTCACCGGAACGGACGAGCACGCCGCCAAGGTGGTGACCGCCGCGGCGGAGCGGGGGCTGGGGCCGCAGGAGTGGGCCGACCGGAACGCCGCCGCCTTCCAGGAGGCGTTCGCGCGGCTGGGGATCTCCAACGACGACTTCATCCGCACCAGCGAGGCGCGCCACCGGGAGCGGGTCACGGAGTACGTCCGCCGCCTGCTGGACTCCGGGGACGTGTACCTGGGCGAGTACGAGGGGTGGTACGACGCGGGCCAGGAGGAGTACGTCCCGGAGAACAAGGCCAAGGAGTACGAGTTCCGCTCCCCCATCAACGGGCAGCCGCTGGTCCGCAAGTCGGAGCACAACGCCTTCTTCCGCCTGAGCGCATACCGCGACCGCCTGCTGGAGCTGCTGGAGGCGGGGCTGGTGCAGCCCGAGGCGCGCCGCAACGAGCTGCTCTCGCGGGTGCGCGAGGGGCTGAACGACGTCCCCGTCTCCCGGACGGGGACGCAGGGGTGGGGGATCCCGGTCCCCGGCACGCCCGACCAGACGATCTACGTCTGGATCGACGCGCTGATGAACTACCTCACCACGGTGGACACCGGGGAGCGGCGGAAGTACTGGCCGGCGGACGTGCACCTGATCGCCAAGGACATCCTCTGGTTCCACGGGGTGATCTGGCCCGCGCTCCTGCTGGCGCTGGGGCGCGAGGTCCCGCGCTGCGTCTACGCCCACTCCTTCTGGATCGCCGAGGGGCGCAAGATGAGCAAGTCGCTGGGGAACTTCGTGGACCTGGAGAAGCTCGACGAGTACGTCGGGCGCTTCTCGCTCGACGCGCTCCGCTGGTTCCTCCTGACGCAGGGGCCGCTGGGGACCACCGACGCGGACTTCTCGGAGGCCAAGTTCGCGGAGGTCTACAACTCCGACCTGGCGAACACGCTGGGCAACTCGTTCAGCCGCGTCTCCAACATGATCGGCCGCTACTTCGGCGGGGCGGTGCCGGAGCCCGGGTCCGGCGGGGCGGGGGAGCTGCGCGCCGCGGCGGAGCGCTGCATCGCCGGCTACCGCGAGGCCATGCGCGGGCTCCGGCTGGACGAGGCGGCGGGGGCGGCCATCGAGCTGGTCCGCGAGGTGGACGGGTACGTCGAGCGGACGGCGCCGTTCAAGCTGGCCAGGGACCCGGAGCGGATGGACGAGGTCGGCGCGATCCTCTACGACTGCGCGGAGGCGGTTCGCATCGCCTCGCTCCTGCTCTGGCCCGTGCTGCCTGCCAAGATGGAGGAGGTGTGGCGGCGCATGGGGGGGGAGGAGTACGTGGCGGCGGTCGCGGACCGCGGGCGGGGGCGGCTGGAGGAGTGGGTAGGCTGGGGGGGGCTGCGTCCGGGGACGCCGGTGGCGAAGGGGGAGGCGCTGTTTCCTCGCTACCAGGCGGCGGAGGTTTCATGACCGACGGCGGGTTTGGGCGTGCCCCTCGCTGGCGCTCGGGTCGGGCTGCGGCTCCGTAGGGCAGCAAACGACGCTGCCCAACGGAGGCGAGCCCCGGGAAACAGCCCCCGGGTCTCGCCGCTTCGCGCTCGCATCCCTCACGCGGGCTCCCAGCCGAGGGCAGGCTGTTCTCCCCTCCCCCCTTGCGGGGGAGGGGCCGGGGGAGGGGGGTGCCGGTGGAAACGGTAGAGCCGC
>DATABU010000856.1:0-2320 GCA_036259415.1 Longimicrobiaceae bacterium | reverse complement strand
CGTAGGCCGCCAGCGCCGGCAGCCCCGCCGCCCCGTCGCGCGCCACCACCACGGCCGCCGCGCGCACGGCCGGGTGCGACAGCAGCGCGGCCTCGACCTCGCCCGGCTCCACCCGGAAGCCGCGAATCTTCACCTGGTGGTCGGTCCGCCCCAGGAACTCGATCTCCCCGCGGGCGTTCCAGCGCGCGCGGTCGCCGGTCCGGTAGAGCCGCGCCCCCGGCACCCCGCCGAACGGGTCCGGGACGAACTTCTCGGCGGTCTGCCCGGATCGGCCCAGGTACCCGCGCGCCACCCCCCAGCCGCCCGCGTACAGCTCGCCGGGGCTCCCCACCGGCACCGGCTCCATGCCGCGCCCCAGCACGTACGCCGTGCTCCCCACTACCGCCCGACCGATGGGCACCGTCGCCGCGCCGGGCTCCACCCGCTCGATGGCGTGCCAGGTGCTGAAGGTGGTGTTCTCGGTGGGCCCGTAGCCGTTGAGAAGCCGCCGCGGCGGCGCCGTCTCCAGACACCGCCGCGCCGCGCCCGGGTCCACCGCGTCCCCGCCCACGACGAGGTTCTCGACGGCGGCGAAGGCGTCCGGCGCCGCGCGCACCGTCTGGGTGAAGAGGGCGCTGGTGAGGAACATCGCCGTGATGCGCTCCCGACGCAGCGCCGCCGCCAGCCGCTGCGGCTCCAGCACGGTCTCGCGGCCGATCCCCACCAGGCAGCCGCCGTTCAGCAGCGCCCCCCACACCTCCCAGGTCGCCACGTCGAAGGCCGCGTTGGCGACCTGCGCGACCCGGTCGCCGGGCCCGAAGCGCACCAGGTCCGCGTCGCGCACCAGCCGCACCACCGCGCGGTGCGGCACCGCGACGCCCTTGGGGCGGCCCGTCGATCCGGAGGTGTAGATGACGTAGGCGAGGGAGTCGGGCCACGCGGGAGGCGTCCCCTCGGTGCTCCGCCCCGAGTACTCCGCGTCGACGTCCACCACCTCCCCCGCGAACCCCGGCAGCAGGCCGAGCAGCGGCTTTCGCGCGAGGAGGACGCGCACGCCGGCGTCCTCCGCCAGGAAGGCCAGGCGCTCCGGGGGATGCTCCGGGTCCAGGGGGACGTAGGCGCCGCCGGCCTGGAGGACGGCGAGCATCCCCGCCACCATCTCCGCCGAGCGCTCCACCAGGAGCCCCACGCGCGCGTCCGGTCCCACCCCGCGCGCCGCCAGCTCCCCGGCCAGCGCGGAGGCGCGGCGGTGCAGCTCCGCGTAGGTGAGCGTCACGGCGCCGAAGCGGAGGGCCGGCGCATCGGGCGTGCGGGCGGCCTGCGCGGCGAAGAGCTCGTGCACGCACTCCACCGGGGCGGGGCGCGGCGCGGGGTTCCACCCCTCCAGCAGCTGCCTGCGCTCCGCCGGCTCCAGCAGCGGGAGCGCGGAGACGCGGGCGTCCGGGTCGGCCAGGGCGCCGCGCAGCAGCCGGCCGTAGCGCTCCACCAGCCGCTCGACGGTGGCCGCGTCGAAGAGGTCGGTGCTGTAGCGGACCATCGCCTCCGGCCCGCGCGGCGTGCGGCGCAGGTGCAGCTCCAGGTCCAGCGCGGCGACGCCCAGGTCCGGCGCCAGCTCCTCGGCCTCGCACCCGGGGAGCGCCAGCGTCCCGCCGACCGAGTCCTGGAGCGTGAAGAGGAGCTGGAAGAGCGGGGCGCGGCCGAGCGAGCGGTCCGGTGCCAGCTCCTCCACCAGGCGCTCGAAGGGGAGGTCGGGGTGGGCGAACGCGGCCAGCGTCTCCTCGCGGACGCGCCCCAGCAGCTCGCGGAAGGTGGGGTCCCCCGCGAGGTCGGCGCGAAGCACCAGCGTGTTGACGAAGAAGCCCACCGTCCCCTCGGTCTCGGGGCGGCCGCGGTTCGCCACGGGCGTCCCCACGCGCACCTCCTCCTCGCCCGCCACGCGGCCGAGCAGCGCCGCGAAGGCCGCGAAGAAGAGCATGAACGGGGTCGCGCCCTCCGCGCGCGCCAGCGCCGCGGCGTCGGCCTCCGGCACGCCGGGGAGCGCGGCGACCCGCTTGGCGCCGCGGTGGCTCAGGGCCACGGGGCGCGGCCGGTCGGCGGGGAGCTCCACGGGGGGGACGGGCTCCGCCAGGCGGGCCTTCCACCAGGCGAGCTGCGCCTCCAGGACCGGCGCGTGCCCGGGGCCGCGCTGCCAGGCCGCGTAGTCCGGGTACTGGATCGCGGGAGCCGGGAGCGCCGCGGGCTCCGCCCCGACGCGCGCGGCGTACGCCGCGGACAGCTCCCGCAGGAAGATCTCCTGCGACCACCCGTCGCTGGCGGCGTGGTGCACCGCCCAGGCGACGGT
>DATABU010000855.1:0-3476 GCA_036259415.1 Longimicrobiaceae bacterium | reverse complement strand
TTCGTCCTGGACGTGGCGCACAACCCCGCGGGGGTCGCGGCGCTCGCGGCCACGCTGGACGCGGTGGAGCTGCCCCGGCCGCTGGTCCTGGTGGCCGGGATCCTCTCCGACAAGGACTGGGGCGAGATGCTCCCGCCGCTCCTGGCGCGCGCGGACGCGGCGGTCCTGACGGTGGCCCCCACCGCCCCGGAGGCGCGGCGCTGGGACCCGGAGGCGGCGGCCGCGGCGCTCCCGGCCGACCTGCGCATCCCGGTGCGGGTGATCGCTGAGCTGGAGGCGGCTCTTTCGCGGGCGACGACGCTGGCGCCGTACGGCACCGTGCTGGTGACGGGCTCGGTGCACACCGTCGGGGACGCGATGGCGCTGCTGGGGATGCAGGCGGTCTGAGCCGGGGGGCGGCGTTGACGCCCACCCGCCGCGCGGCCTACATTCCGCGGCTATGGCAAACTTCAGCGCACTTCCGGGATTCCGGGAATTCTACCCCGACGACTTCGCCGTCCGCGCCCACGTCGTGAGCGCGTGGCGCGAGGTCGCGCGTCGCTACGGCTTCCAGGAGTACGACGGGCCTCCTCTGGAGCCCCTGGAGCTGTACGTGGAGAAGTCCGGGCCCGAGATCGTACAGCAGCTCTACGGCTTCACCGACAAGGGCGGGCGCGAGGTGGCGCTCCGCCCCGAGATGACGCCCACCCTGGCCCGCATGGTGGCGGCGCGCATCGGGGGGATGCGGAAGCCGGTGAAGTGGTTCTCCATCCCCCAGCTCTTCCGGTACGAGCGGCAGCAGCGCGGGCGCCTGCGCGAGCACTTCCAGCTGAACCTGGACGTCATCGGCGAGGAGGACGTGCTCGCGGACGCGGAGCTGATCGCCGCGGCCATCGACATGCTGCGCGCGCTGGGGCTGGGCGAGGAGGACTTCGTCGCGCGCGTCTCCGACCGGCGGCTCCTGCGGGCGCTCCTCCTGGACGCCGGGGTGCCGGAGGACCGGCTCGTCGTCGTCTACAACATCGTGGACAAGCTGGAGCGGGAGACGCGCGAGGCGCTCTCCGCCCGGCTCGCGGACGAGGCGGGGCTCGACGGCGACGCCACCGGCCGGGTGTTCGACATCTTCCGGCACACGGGCTTCCACGCCGTTCGCGAGGCGTACGGCGCGCGCGAGGGCGTGGCACCGGAGGTCGAGCGGGTCGCCGAGCTGCTGGCGCACCTGGAGGCGATGGGGCTGGGCGGCTTCGTGCGCTTCGACCTCACCATCGTCCGGGGGCTGGCCTACTACACCGGGACGGTGTTCGAGCTGTTCGACGCCCGCGGGGAGCTGCGGGCCATCTGCGGCGGGGGGCGCTACGACGACCTGCTGAAACGGTTGGGCGGGGTGGACGTCCCCGCGCTCGGCTTCGGGATGGGCGACGTGGTGCTCACCGAGCTGCTGCGCGACCGGGGGCTCCTCCCCGACACGTCGCACTCGCTGGACTACTACCTGGTGGCGGTGGGGCCGGAGCAGCGGCCGGCGCTCCTCGCCCTGGCGCATCGGCTGCGCGACGCGGGGCACTCCTGCGAGTACTCCTTCAGGCAGCAGGGGGTGGGGAAGCAGTTCAAGAACGCCTCCGCCCTGGGCGCGCGGCGGGTCGTGGTCCTCGGCCCCGACGAGGTGGCCGGGGGCGTCGCCGCGGTCAGGGACATGGCGAGCGGCGAGGAGGTCCGGGTCCCCATAGAGGAGCTGGCCCGACCGTGACGCCCGCGCCGGCCCCCTCGCGGCGCGCCGGCGCGGGCGAACGAACACGGACCCGGGGGCCCAGCATGGGGGCTCCCGCCTCGACACGAGCACCCGGACCTCTTCCTTCATAGAGACAATGGCGAACGACAAGGCACTCACGACCCGGGCGGAGGACTTCAGCGCCTGGTACAACGAGCTGGTCCTCCGCGCCGAGCTGGCGGACCACTCCCCCGTGCGCGGCTGCATGGTGATCCGCCCCTACGGCTACCGCCTGTGGGAGCTGATGCGCGACCGGCTGGACACGCGCTTCCGCGAGACCGGGCACCAGAACGCCTACTTCCCCCTCTTCATCCCCCAGTCGTTCCTCTCCCGCGAGGCGGAGCACGTGGAGGGGTTCGCGAAGGAGGCGGCGATCGTCACCCACACCCGCCTCAAGGCCACGGCGGACGGGCTGGTCCCCGACCCCGACAGCAGGCTGGAGGAGCCCCTGATCGTCCGGCCCACCTCGGAGACCATCATCTACGAGATGTTCTCCAAGTGGGTGCAGAGCTACCGCGACCTCCCCCTGCTCTACAACCAGTGGGCGAACGTGGTCCGCTGGGAGATGCGGACGCGGCTCTTCCTGCGCACCACCGAGTTCCTCTGGCAGGAGGGGCACACCGCGCACGCCACCGAGCAGGAGGCGGAGGAGGAGACGCTGCGCATGCTCGGCGTCTACCGCGAGTTCATGGAGCAGTGGCTGGCGATGCCCGTGGTCACCGGGCGCAAGAGCGAGTCGGAGAAGTTCGCCGGAGCGCTGCGCACCTACACGTGCGAGGCCATGATGCAGGACAACCGGGCGCTCCAGAACGGCACCTCGCACAACCTGGGGCAGAACTTCGCGCGGCAGTTCGATTTCAAGTTCGCCAGCGAGACGGGGGCCGAGGAGTACGCCTGGAACACCAGCTGGGGCGCCTCCACGCGCATGGTGGGCGGGCTGGTGATGACGCACGGCGACGACCAGGGGCTGGTGATGCCCCCCCGCGTGGCGCCCATCCAGGTGGTGGTCGTCCCCATCTTCCGGAAGGACGAGGAGCGCACCCTGGTGATGGAGCGCGCCCGCGAGATCACGGGGATGCTGCGCGGCGTGCGCACGCACCTGGACGACCGCGACAACCTCACGCCCGGGGCCAAGTTCTACGAGTGGGAGACCAAGGGAGTCCCCTTCCGCATCGAGATCGGGCCCAAGGACGTCGCCAAGCAGCAGGTGGTGCTGGTGCAGCGCGTGGTAGGCGAGGGCGAGGAGCGGAAGAAGTTCCTCCCCGAGTCGGACGTGCTCAGCTCCATCCACCGGCGGCTGGACGAGTTCCAGGCGTTCCTGCTGGAGCGGGCGCGGGCGCGGCGCGAGGCCAACTCGTACCGGGGGGTGGAGAGCTACGAGCGCTTCCGGGAGATCCTGGACGGCGAGGGCGGGTTCGTCTACACCGGCTGGTGCGGGTCGGCGGAGTGCGAGGCGAAGGTCAAGGAGGAGACCAAGGCGACGATCCGCTGCCTCCCCTTCGAGGAGTTCCGCTCCGCGCAGGCGCCCGGGACGTGCATCGTCTGCGGCGGCGAGTCGGTGGCGGAGGCGGTCTGGGCCAAGGCTTATTGATCTGGGGTTCGGGCGTGACCCCGGCTGGCGCCGGGGTCGGGCTGCGGCTCCGTAGGGCAGCACACGACGCTGCCCAACGGAGCCGCAGCCCGACCCCGGCGCCAGCCGGGGTCACGCCCGAACCCCAGATCAATAAGCCTT
>DATABU010000854.1:0-9717 GCA_036259415.1 Longimicrobiaceae bacterium | reverse complement strand
GCGCAGGCCGCGCGCACGCCGGACGCCCCCGCGGTCGCGTGGGGCGGGGAGGCGCTGAGCTACGCCGGCCTGGAGGCACGCGCCAACCGCCTCGCCCGGCGGCTGCGGGCGCTGGGGGTGGGCCCGGAGACGCGGGTGGGGGTGTGCCTGGAGCGCTCCCCGGAGATGCTGGTGGCGCTGCTGGGGACCTGGAAGGCGGGGGGGGCCTTCGTCCCGCTGGACCCCGCCAACCCGGAGGACCGGCTGGCCTGGATGCTGGAGGACGCCGGGGTGCCGGTGCTGCTCACCCACGAGCCCGCCCTCCCCCGCCTCCCCGAGCACGCGGCCCGGGTGGTGAGGGTGGACCGCGACGAGCCCGGCGCCGACGACCCGGGGCCGCCGGAGGACGCGACCCGGCCGGAGAGCCTGGCGTACGTGATCTACACCTCCGGCTCCACCGGCCGCCCCAAGGGCGTGCGGGTGGCGCACGCCGGGATCCTGAACACCGTGCTGGCGAGCGTGGAGGCGTTCGGCTTCGGGCCGGGCGACGTGGTCCCCTCGCTGGCCCCCTACGCCTTCGACATCTGGCTCTGGGAGGTGCTCTCCCCGCTGGCGAGCGGCGGGACGGTGCGCATGGTCCCCCGCGAGCGGGTCCTGGACGTGGAGGTGCTGGCGGAGGAGGTGCGCGGCGCCACGGCGCTGCACGCCGTCCCCGCGCTGATGCGGCCCCTGTCGCGCGCGGTCGCGGCCGGCGGGGGGGCGGAGGGGGTGCGGCGCGTCTTCACCGGCGGCGACGCCGTCCCGGCAGACCTGTGGGCGGAGATGCGCGCGGCGTTCCCCGCCGCCGAGCTGCGGGTGCTCTACGGGCCCACCGAGGGCACCGTGATCTGCACCGCCGGCCGGGTGGACCGGCCCGGGGAGGTGGCGCGCATGACCGTCGGCGCGCCGCTCGCCAACGCGCGCGTCCACGTCTGCGACGCGGCGGGGCGCGCCCTGCCGGTGGGCGTCCCCGGCGAGCTGCTGCTGGGCGGCGCGGGGGTGGCGCAGGGCTACCTGAACCACCCGGAGCTGACGGCGGAGAGCTTCGTCCCCGACCCGTTCGGGGGGGAGGACGGCGCGCGCCTCTATCGCACCGGCGACCGGGTGCGCTGGCTGGCGGACGGGACGCTGGAGTTCCTGGGCCGGACCGACGCCCAGGTCAAGCTGCGCGGCTACCGGGTGGAGCCCGGCGAGGTGGAGGTCGCGCTGCTCCGCCACCCCGCCGTGGACGACGCCGTGGTGATGCTGCGCGAGGACGACCCCGGCGACCGGCGGCTGGTGGCGTACCTGGTCCCGCCGCGGGGGGAGCGCGCGCCGGAGGCGGCGGAGCTGCGCGGCTGGCTCAAGGAGCGGGTGCCGGAGTACATGGTCCCCGCCGCCTTCGTGGCGCTGGCGGAGTGGCCGCTCAGCCCCAACGGCAAGGTGGACCGCGCCGCCCTCCCCGCCCCGGAGCGCGCGGCGGAGGCCAGGGGCTACGTGGAGCCCCGCACCCCGGTGGAGGAGACGCTGGCGCGCCTCTGGGCGGAGACGCTCCGGGTGGAGCGGGTGGGGGTGCACGACGACTTCTTCGAGCTGGGCGGCGACTCCATCCTCGCCATCCAGGTGGTGGCCCGCGCCGCGCGCGCGGGGGTGCGGCTGCGGCCCCGCCACTTCTTCGAGCACCCCACCGTCGCGGAGCTGGCCCCGCTGGCCGAGAGCACCCCCGCGGTGGACGCCGAGCAGGGCCCCGTGACGGGCGCGGCGCCGCTCACCCCGGTGCAGCACGAGTTCTTCGCGCGGGAGCTGCCGGAGCCGGCGCACTTCAACCTGCCGCTCCTGCTCCGTCCCCGCGAGCCGCTGGACCACGCCGCGCTGGAGGGCGCGGTGCGGGCGCTGGCCGCGCACCACGACGCCCTGCGCGCCCGCTTCGTCAGGGGCGCGGACGGCGCCTGGACGCAGGAGCTCGCCGGGCCGGAGGCCGAGGTCCCGGTGGAGCGCGTGGAGCTGGCCGCGCTGCCGGAGGCGGAGCGGCCCGCCGAGGCGGCGCGCCTCGCAGCGGAGATGCAGGGGACGCTCCGGCTGGAGGGTCCGCTGCTGCGCGCGGCGCACTTCGACTTCGGGCCGGGCGAGCCGGGGCGCCTGCTCCTGCTGGCGCACCACCTGGTGACCGACGGCGCCTCCTGGCGGACGCTGCTGGAGGACCTGGAGACGGCCTACGGGCAGCTCCTCCGCGGGGAGGCGGCGGCGCTCCCGCCCAAGACCACCTCCTTCCGTGCCTGGGCGGAGCGGCTGGCCGAGCACGCCCGCTCCGGGGCGCGCGAGGCCGAGCTCCCGCTCTGGGCCGACCCGGCGCGCGCCGGGGTCCCGCCCCTCCCCTCCGACGCGGACGGCCCCGACGACGAGGCGTCCGCGGCCGCGGTGGCGGTGGCGCTCACCGAGGAGGAGACCCGCACGCTGCTGCAGGAGGCGCCCGCCGCCTACCGCACCCAGGTGGGCGACCTGCTCCTGGCCGCGCTCGCCCGCGCCGTGGGGCGCTGGACCGGCGACGGGCGGGTGCTGGTGGAGCTGGAGTCGCACGGGCGCGAGGAGGTCGTGGAGGGGGTGGACCTGTCGCGCACGGTGGGGTGGTTCACCGCCCCGTACCCGCTCCTCCTGGACCTGCGCCGGGCGGAGGGGCCGGAGGGGGCGATCAAGGCGGCCAAGGAGCGGCTGCGCTCCATCCCCGACCGCGGGATCGGCTGGGGGCTGCTGCGCTGGATGGGCCCGGAGGACGTGCGCGAGCGGCTTGCGGCGCTCCCCGCGCCGCAGCTCGCCTTCAACTACCTGGGGCAGCTGGACGGCACCTTCTCCGGCGAGGCGATGTTCCGCCTGGCTCCGGAGCCCGCCGGCCCCACCCGCGACCCGCGCGGCCGGCGCTCCCACGCGCTGGAGGTGGTGGCCGCCGTCCAGGGCGGGCGGATGGGGCTGCAGGTGGGCTACTCGTCCGGACGCCACCGGCCCGAGACCGTCCGCCGGCTGGCGGAGGACATCCTGGCCGAGCTGCGGGCGCTGGCCGCCCACTGCGCCTCGGCCGGGGCGGGCGGCTACACCCCGTCCGACTTCCCGCTGGCCGGGCTGTCGCAGCCCGAGCTGGACGAGCTGCTGGGGCGGGAGCGGGGCGTGGAGGACGTGTACCCGCCCACGCCCATGCAGGAGGGGATGCTCTTCCACTCCCTGCTGGCGCCGCGGGGCGGGGCCTACGTGGGGCAGTTCATGTACGACCTGCTGGGCGAGCTGGACGCCGACGCCTTCCTGCGGGCCTGGGCGGCGACGGTGCAGCGGCACGCGGTGCTCCGCACCGCCTTCCGCTGGGGCGGGGGCGAGCGCCCCTTCCAGGTGGTGCGCCGCGAGGTGGAGCCCCCGGTGCGGGTGGAGGACTGGAGCGCCCTCACGGACGCCGACCGCGAGTCGCGGCTGGAGGCGTTCCTGGCCGCCGACCGCGAGGCCGGCTTCGACCCGGCGCGGGCGCCGCTCACCCGGCTGGCGCTCTTCCGCACCGGCGACGACAGCTGGCGGCTGGTGTGGACGCACCACCACCTGCTGCTGGACGGGTGGAGCCTGCCGCTGGTCTTCCGGGACGTGGGGCTCTTCTACCACGCCTTCGCCCGCGGCGGCGAGGCGGCGCTCCCCCCGGCGCGCCCCTTCCGCGACTACGTGGCCTGGCTGCAGCGGCAGGACCTGGCCGCGGCCGAGGAGTTCTGGCGGGCGCAGCTCGCCGGGATGGAGGGTCCCACCCCCTTCGGCGTGGACGCGGCCCCGGCGCTCCCCGGCGGCGAGGCGGGCTTCGGGCGCACCGAGACGCGGCTCCCCGTGGACGTCTCCGTGCGGCTCCAGGAGCTGGCGCGGGGCGCCGGCCTCACCCTGAACACCGTGGTGCAGGGGGCGTGGGCGCTCCTCCTCTCCCGCTACTCCGGCGAGCAGGACGTGACCTTCGGCGCCACCGTCTCCGGCCGGCCGGCGGAGGTGGAGGGGATCGAGGGGATGGTGGGGCTCTTCATCAACACCCTCCCGGTGCGCGTCCCCGTCCCCGCGGACGCCCCGGCGCTCCCCTGGCTGCGCGCGCTCCAGGAGCGGCAGGCGCGGCTGCGCGAGTTCGAGTACTCGCCGCTGGCGCAGGTGCAGCGCTGGAGCGGGGTGCAGGGGGCGCCGCTCTTCGAGAGCATCCTGGTCTTCGAGAACTACCCGGTGGAGGAGGCGCTGGCCGAGCTCCCGGAGAGCGGCTTCCGGGTTCGGACCGTCGCCGGGATCGAGCAGGCCGACTACCCGCTGACGCTCACCGCGACCATGCTGGGGGCGGAGCGGATGCTGCGCCTGCACGCCGAGTACGCCCGGGCCCGCTTCGACGCGGACACCGCCGGGCGGCTGCTGGAGCACCTGGGGGCGGTGCTCTCCGCCTGGGCCGCCGAGCCGGAGGCGCCGCTGGGCTCCGTGGTGCTCCTCGGTCCCGGCGAGCGCGAGCGGGTGCTGGAGGAGTGGAACCGCACGGAGCGGCCCTACCCCGCCGGGACCGTGCACGCCCTGGTAGCCGCGCAGGCGGCACGCACCCCGGACGCGCCGGCGCTCCGCTTCCGCGGGGAGACGCTGGCCTACGGGGAGCTGGAGCGGCGGGCCAACCGCCTCGCCCACCACCTGCGCGCGCTGGGCGTGGGCCCGGAGACGCGGGTGGGGGTCTGCCTGGAGCGCACGCCGGAGCTGGTGGTGGCGCTGCTGGGCGTGCTCAAGGCGGGCGGCGCGTACGTGCCGCTGGACCCCGCCTACCCCGCGGAGCGGCTGGCCTACATGCTGGGCGACGCGGCGGCGCCCGTGGTGGTGACGCAGTCCGCCCTGGCCGGGCGGCTCCCCGCGGAGGGCGTCGCCGCCGTCCTCGTGGACGCGGAGCGCGGCGCCGTGGCCGCGCGGCCGGAGACGGCGCCGGAGAGCGGGGTCCTACCCGAGAACCTGTCGCACGTCATCTACACCTCCGGCTCCACCGGCCGGCCCAAGGGGGTGATGGTGCGCCACGCCTCCACGGCCACCCTGCTGCACTGGCTGCGGGAGACGGTGAGCGACGAGGAGCGCGCGGCGGTGCTCTTCTCCACCTCCGTCAGCTTCGACGTCTCGGTGGCGGAGGTGTTCGGGGCGCTGGCCTGGGGCGGGACGCTGGTGCTGGTGGAGAACGCGCTGGAGCTGGCCGCGGTGGAGGAGCCGGTGGTCCATGCCAGCATGGTCCCCACCGCCGCCGCGGAGCTGCTGCGCACGGGCGGCATCCCCCGCACCGTGCGGACGCTGAACCTGGGCGGCGAGCCGCTCCACCCCGAGCTGGCGCGGGCGCTGTACGCGCTGGACCACGTGGAGGCGGTCGGGAACCTGTACGGACCCACCGAGGACACCACCTACTCCACCTACTGGCGGGTGGAGCGCGGCGCCGCGCGCATGCGGGTGGGGCGCCCGGTGGCGAACACCCGGGCCTACGTGCTGGACGCGGAGCTGCGCCCGGTCCCCGCCGGCGTCCCCGGCGAGCTGTACCTGGCGGGCGACGGGCTGGCGCGCGGCTACCTGGACCGCCCGGGGCTCACCGCGGAGCGCTGGCTCCCCGACCCCTTCGGGGGGCCGGGCGGCCGCATGTACCGGGTGCTCGACCGGGTGCGCTGGACGGCGGAGGGCGAGCTGGAGTACCTGGGACGCACCGACTTCCAGGTGAAGGTGCGCGGCTTCCGCGTCGAGCCCGGCGAGGTGGAGGCCGCGCTGCGGGAGCACCCGGAGGTGCGGGAGGCCGTGGTCATGGCGCGCCCCGACGCGGCCGGCGAGCCGCGGCTGGTGGCCTGGACGGTGGCGGCCGGGGCGGAGGCCGCCGACCCGGCGGAGCTGCGGCGGCACCTGTCCGAGCGGCTCCCGGCGCACCTGGTCCCGTCCGCCTTCGTGGCGGTGGACGCGCTCCCGCTCACCCCCAGCGGCAAGGTCGACCGGCGCGCGCTCCCGGCGCCGGAGGGGACGGCGGGCGCCCGGGAGTACGTGGCGCCGCGCGACACGGTGGAGGAGCTGCTCGCCGCGACCGTCGCCGAGGTGCTGGGGCTCCCGCGGGTGGGGGTGCACGACAGCTTCTTCGAGATCGGCGGCCACTCCCTGCTCGCTACCCGGGTGGTCTCCCGGGTGCGCAAGCTGTTCGGGGTGGAGCTGGAGCTGCGCACCCTCTTCGAGGCGCCCACGGTGGAGCAGCTCGCCGCGCACCTCTCCGCGCTCCTCCCCGCGATGGAGGAGCTGGACGACCCGGAGGTGGCCGCGGAGCTGGAGCGGATCGCGGAGCTCTCCGAGGAGGAGGTCCTGCGGCTCCTGCGGGAGGGCTGAGGTTGGAGACCGACGCCGCCGCAGGGCTCTCGGACGAGCGCAGGGAGCTGCTCGCGAAGCTCCTCCGCAAGCGCGCGGAGGAGAAGCGGGAGGCCCAGCGCATCCGCCCGCGGGGGACGGATGGACCGGTGCCGCTCTCCTTCGCGCAGCAGCGCCTCTGGTTCATCCACCAGCTGGACCCCGGCAGCGCCGCCTACAACATGCCGTACCCGGTGCGGCTGCGCGGGCGGCTGGAGGTGGGCGCCATGCGGCGGGCGCTGGCCGAGACGGTGCGCCGGCACGAGGCGCTGCGCACCGTGTTCTCCACCGCGGGGGGGGAGCCGGTGCAGACCGTGCGCCCCCCGGCCCCGGTTCCGCTCCCCGTGGCCGACCTCGCGGGGCTCCCGGTGGAGGCGCGGGAGAGGGAGGCGCAGCGGCGGGTCCGGGACGAGGCGCGGCGCCCGTTCGACCTGGAGCGGGGGCCGCTGCTGCGCGCCGCGCTCTTCCGCCTGGCGGAGCGGGAGTGGGGGCTGCTCTTCGACCTGCACCACGTCGTCGCCGACGGCTGGTCCATGGAGGTGCTGGTCCGCGAGGTGTCGGTGCTCTACGACGCCTTCGCGCGCGGCGAGCCGTCGCCGCTCCCCCCGCTCCCGGTGCAGTACCCGGACTTCGCCGCCTGGCAGCGGGAGCGGGTCACCGCGCAGGTGGTGGAGGCGCAGGTCCGCTGGTGGCGCGAGGCGCTGGACGGCGCCCCCCCGGTGCTGGAGCTCCCGCTGGACCGCCCCCGCCCGCCCCGCCCGGGCGAGCTCGGGGACAGCCGCGGCTTCCTGCTCTCGCCGGAGACCACGGCGGCGCTCCGGGAGCTGGGGGTGCGCGAGGGCGCGACCCCCTTCGCCGTGCTCCTGGCCGGCTGCCTGGCGGTCCTGGCGCGCTGGAGCGGGCAGGACGACGTGAGCGTCGGCACCCCGGCGGCGGGGCGCGACCGGCTGGAGCTGGAGCCGCTGATCGGGATGTTCGTCAACACCCTGGTCCTGCGCGTCCGGGTCCCCGGCGGCCTCACCTTCCGCGCCCTGCTGGCGCGCGCCCGCGAGACCGCCCTGGGCGCGTTCGCCCACCAGGACGTCCCCTTCGAGCGGCTGGTGGAGGAGCTGCGCGTGGAGCGCAGCCTCCGCCACACCCCGCTCTTCCAGGTGATGTTCAGCGTGCAGTCCGGCGGGGGGGACGACGGGGCGGCGCCCCCCGCCGGCGAGCTGCGGATGGAGCCGCTCACCCAGGCGGAGCCCGCGGCCAAGTTTGACCTGAGCATCGCCTTCACCGAGGGGCGGGAGCGCCTCGCCGGGTCGCTGGCCTTCCGCGCCGAGCTGTTCGACGGCGCCACGGTGGAGCGCATGGCGGAGCACTTCCGCGCCCTGCTGGACGCCGTCGCCGCCGACCCCGACCGCCCCCTGGCGGAGGTGGAGATCCTGGGCCCGGCCGAGCGGGAGGTGCTGGAGGGGTGGAGCCGCGCCCCCCTCCCCGCCGGCGCGGAGGCGTGGGCCGGCCGCCCGGTGCACGAGACCTTCTCGGAGCAGGCGGCGCGCACCCCCGGAGCGCCCGCGGTGGTCTCCGCCGGGGGCGCCCTCACCTACGCCGAGCTGGACGCGGCCTCCGCCGCCCTGGCCGCCGCGCTGCGGGGGCTGGGCGTCGGCCCGGAGACCCGCGTGGGGCTGTGCGTGGAGGGCGGCCCCGAGGCGGTGCTGGGCGTCCTGGGGATCCTGCGGGCGGGCGGCGCCTACGTCCCCCTGGACCCGTCCTACCCCGCCGAGCGCCTGGCCTTCACCCTGGAGGACGCCGCCGTCCCCGTGCTGGTGGCGCAGCCGCACCTGGCGGAGGCGCTCCCCGCGCACGGCGCGGCGGTGCTCCACCTGGACGCGGCCGCGCTCCCGCCCTCCCCCGCTCCCGCGCCCCGGCTCACGGCGTCGCCGGACCAGCTCGCCTACGTGATCTACACCTCGGGCTCCACCGGCCGCCCCAAGGGGGTGGAGGTGACGCACGGGGCGCTGGCGAACACGATGGCGGCGGCGGGCGAAGCGTTCGGCTTCGGGGCGGGGGACGTGATGCCGGCGCTGGCGAGCTTCGCCTTCGACATCTGGCTCTTCGAGAGCCTGCTGCCGCTGCTGCGCGGGGCGACGGTGCGGGCGGTGCCGCGCGGGCGGGTGGCCGACGTGGCCGCGCTGGTGGAGGAGGAGCTGGGCGACGCCACACTGCTGCACGCCGTCCCCGCGCTGATGCGGCAGGTGGTGGACCGGGTGCGGGCCGCGCGCGGCGCCCTCCCCGGCCTGCGGCGCGCCTTCGTGGGCGGCGACGCGGTCCCGCCCGACCTCCCCGGCGCCATGCGCGAGGCGTTCCCCGCCGCCGAGGTGCGGGTGCTGTACGGCCCCACCGAGGCAACCATCCTCTGCGCGGCGCAGCGCCTCGACGGGGAGCGGCCGGAGGGCCGGCACCTGGCCGGGCGGCCGCTCGGGACCGGGCCGCTCTACGTGCTGGACTCCGCCGGCCGCCCTGCGCCCATCGGCGTCCCCGGGGAGCTGTGCGTGGGCGGGCCGAGCGTCGCCCGGGGCTACCTGGGCCGCCCGGGGCCGACGGCGGAGCGGTTCGTCCCCGACCCGTTCTCGGGCGGGGCGGGCGCGCGCCTGTACCGGACCGGCGACCGGGTGCGCTGGGGCGCCGACGGCGTGCTGGAGTTCCTGGGCCGGATGGACCAGCAGGTGAAGATCCGCGGCTTCCGCATCGAGCCCGGCGAGGTCGAGGCGCAGCTCGCCGCCCACCCGACGGTGCGCGAGGCCGTAGTCGCGGTGCGGGAGGACGGGCCCGGCGGGAAGCGGCTGGTGGGGTACGCGGTCCCCGCCGCCGACACCGCGCCGGAAGCGCTCCTGGAGCACCTGCGGGCGCGGCTCCCGGAGTACATGGTCCCCTCGGCGCTGGTGCTGCTGGACGCGCTCCCGCTCACCCCCACCGGGAAGGTGGACCGCCGGGCGCTCCCCGCTCCGGAGCCCGGCGAGGCGGAGTACGCCGCCCCCCGCACCCCCGCCGAGGAGATCCTGGCCGGCATCTGGGCCGACGTGCTGGGGCGCGAGCGGGTGGGGATCCACGACGACTTCTTCGCGCTGGGCGGCCACAGCCTGCTGGCGACGCAGGTGGTTTCCCGCGCGCAGGCCGCCCTGGGGGCGGAGCTGCCGCTGCGCGCCCTCTTCGAGTCGCCCACGGTGGCCGGGCTGGCGCGGGAGACCACCTGCGTCGCCAGGAGGCTGTGGCCGCCCAGCGCGAAGAAGTCGTCGTGGATCCCCACCCGCTCGCGCCCCAGCACGTCGGCCCAGATGCCGGCCAGGATCTCCTCGG
>DATABU010000853.1:0-6091 GCA_036259415.1 Longimicrobiaceae bacterium | reverse complement strand
GAGCGGCGCCGGCCCCTCCGTGCGCGCGCTGGCCGGGATCTGGGCCGCCGCGCCGCACGCGGCCTCGACCCGCGCCGCCAGCGCCGCCAGGGTCCGCTCCTCCAGCACGGCCGCCGCCGCCAGCTCGGCGCCCAGCGCGTCGCGGACGCGCGACGCCACCCGCATCGCCAGGAGGGAGTGGCCGCCCAGGTGGAGGAAGTCGTCGTCCGCCCCGACCCGCTCCACGCCCAGCACGTCGGCCCAGATCCCGGCCAGCGCCGCCTGGACGGGCGTGCGGGGGGGGACGTACTCCCGGGCGGGGCCGCCCGCGTGCTCCGGCGCGGGGAGCGCCGCGCGGTCGGTCTTCCCGTTCGGGGTCCGCGGCATCGCGTCCAGCACGGCCCACGCAGACGGCACCATCGGCGCCGGGAGGCGCGCCCGCAGGTGCTCCCGCAGCTCGCCGGCGGCGAGGCCGGGCCGGCGGGGGACGCCGTACGCCGCGAGCCGCGGGTCGCCGGGGACGTCCTCGCGCAGCACCACCACCGCGTCGCGGACGCCGGGGTGGCCCAGGAGCGCGGCCTCGACCTCGCCGGGCTCGATGCGGAAGCCGCGCAGCTTCACCTGGTGGTCCGTCCGTCCCAGGAACTCCAGCTCGCCCTCCGCGTCCAGCCGCACCCGGTCGCCCGTCCGGTAAAGCCGCGCGCCGGGCTGCCCCGAGAACGGGTCCGGGACCCAGCGCTCCGCCGTCGCGTCCGGCCGGCCCAGGTAGCCGCGCGCCAGCCCCTCTCCGGCCAGGTACAGCTCTCCCGCCTCGCCGGCCGGTGCAGGCCCCATGGCCGCGTCCAGCACGTGCGCCCGCGTCCCCGTCACCGGCCGCCCGATCGCCGGCGCCCGGCCGCCCGAGCGGGGCACGAGCGCCCAGGTGGAGTAGACGGTGTCCTCGGTGGGGCCGTACAGGTTGTAGACCGCCTCCACGCGGGGGAGCGCGTACAGCTCGTCCGCCAGGCTCCGCTGCAGCGCCTCGCCCGCCAGGCAGACCGTCCGAACCGAAGCGGGGATCGCCCCCGCGCGCGCCAGCGCCGCCGCCGCCGAGGGCACCGTGTTCAGCAGCGTGACGCTCTCCCGCGCCGGGAGCGTGGCGAGCGCCAGGGCGTCGTCCGCGAGCACCGCGACGCCCCCGCGGCCGAGCGGCCCGAACAGCTCGAAGACCGACAGGTCGAAGCCGAGGGAGGTGCAGGCGAGCACGCCCGCGAGCGCGTCGTCCGGGAACACCTCCTCCGCCCAGCGCAGCAGCGCCGCCGCGCTGCGATGCTCGACCTGCACGCCCTTGGGGCGGCCGGTGGAGCCGGAGGTGTAGACGACGTAGGCGAGGGATTCCGGGATGGAGGCCCGGGGAACGGAGGGGTGGCCGCGCGCCGCGCGCACCGCGCACACGTCCACAACCTCCCCGCCGAATCCGGGGAGGCGCTCCGCGTGCTCCGGGGTGGCGACGACCACCCGGATCGCCGCGTCCGCGAGGATGAACGCGAGCCGCTCCGGGGGATGGGCCGGGTCCAGGGGGACGTAGGCGCCGCCCACCTTGAGGATCCCCAGCACCCCCGCCACCATCTCGGGACCCCGGCCGGTGCAGATCCCCACCGGCACCTCCGGCCCCACGCCGCGCGCGCGCAGCTCCGCGGCGAGACGCTCCGCGCGGGCGTCCAGCTCGCCGCAGGTGATCCGCTCCCCCCCGTGCACCAGCGCGACCGACCCCGGCTCGCGGGCCGCCCGCGCCTCGAAGGCGTGGTGCAGGCACGCGACCGCGGCAGGGCCTCGGGACGCTTGCGGGCGGATGCTGCGCGGCACGGCGATCCTTGCGGTCGGCGGGAGCGGAAACGGCGATTGAGAATACAGCAAAGCGTGCCGATACTCAAGTCGTGCCGCGAAGTATGTGATGCGTTCCGGGCGTGTCGGCACCCCGCCGAACGGGCCGCAATCTGCTGGACAGCGCCACGCCCGATCCGTATGATGAGTCATCCAACCACACGTCCCGCTCCCCACCACCGGTCTGCCGCCTTGGCATCAGACACCCGGTTCGCACGCCCCCTCTTCATCCTCCACACCGACCCCGTCCTGCGGGAGCGGGTGCACCGCGTCGGAGGCGACCGCTTCGACTGCGTCGACGTGGGCGCGTGGGACACGCTCATCCGCCTCCTCGGCGAGGCCCCGCTGACCGCGCTCGCGGTGGTCGACCCCTACTCGGGGAGCCCGGGGCGGCGGGAGCTCGCCCCGCAGCTGCAGGTCCTGCTCTCCCGCTACCCCTCCGTCACCGTGCTCGCCGCGCTGGAGATCCGGCCGGGGCGCTTCCACGACCTGCGGACCCTGGGCGAGTGGGGCGTCTCCGAGATCATCGCCCTCGACCGCGACGAGACCACCGAGAGCATCGCGCGGAAGATCCGCTCCGCGCAGGGGCGGCTGATGCGCAGCTTCCTCGCGCACTCGCTCCCCTCGTTCGTGTCCAGCCGCGGCCGCGCCGTGCTCCTCGCCGCGGCCGAGCTCGCCGCCCACGGGGGCCAGGGGAGCGACCTCGCCGAGTCGCTGCACCTCTCCGAGCGCGCCCTGCTGCGCTGGTGCGAGCGCTCGCACCTCCCCGCCCCGCGGCGGCTGCTCGCGTGGGTGCGCGTCCTCTTCGCCGCCGAGCTCCTCGACTACCCCGACCAGACGGTGCTCGGAGTGGCGCACACCAGCGGCTACGCCACCGACAGCAGCCTCCGCCGCGCCATGCAGGAGTTCACCGGCGCCACCCCCACCGAGCTGCGGCGGGTCGGGGCGTTCGCCGCCGCTGCCGACGCGTTCCTGAGCGAGCTGCTCCGGCTGCGGGAGGAGGCGAAGCCGAGGGCAGCGCCGCCCGGCGGGGACGCGGGGGGCGGGGAGTAGGCGGGCGGAGCGGGGTCACCGGAGCGCGTCCGTCCACCGCCAGCAGGCCACCTCCCAGCCGGTCCCCTCCGCGACGAGGGCGGCCCGGTAGCCGGGCGCAGGGTCGGGAAGCCCCCGCAGCGACCAGCGCTCCGCCTCCCGGGGGTCGCGCGAGGCGAGCAGGCAGGCCGGCTCCCCGGGCGCCAGCGACACGTCGAACACGTGCAGCGGGAAGGAGAGCCCCTCCCCCACGGCCTTGATGTACGCCTCCTTGCGGGTCCAGCAGTTGAAGAACGCCTCGTCCCGGACCTCCGCCGGGAGGGCGCGGAACGCCGCCACCTCGGCCTGCGAGAAGAAGCGCTCGGCGATCTGGAGGCCGTCCTCCATCGGGCGGACCTCCTCCACGTCCACGCCCAGCTCCCGGCCCCGCGAGAACGCGTAGAGCGCCATCTCGCCCGAGTGCGACACGTTGAAGCGGAGCCCGTCCCCGGCGAGCTCCCCGCCGAGCGCCGGCTTTCCGTGGGACAGGTAGTGGAAGGCGACCCGGCGCGGGTCCGTGCCCAGGTAGCGGCCCAGGAGGACGCGGAGCACCCCCCGTGCTACGCCGAAGCGCCTCCGGTCCCGCTCGAAGCGGAAGCGCTCCGCGCGCGCGCGCTCGTCCGGCGCCAGGAGCGAGGCGTACCGCCCGATCGCCTCCGCGGGCGGGTCCAGCGGGGCGGCCCAGACGTGCACCTCTCCGTCGGCCAGGCGCGGCGCGACCGGGGGCGGGGCCCAGCCCGCGTCCACGCCGCTCACGCGCGCTGCGGCTCCCGGATGCGCCGCAGCACCTCCTGGAGGTCGTGCGCCAGGTCGCGCAGCACCAGCGCCTGCGCCGAGTGGACGAAGAAGTGGTCGCCGGCCACCATCCGCAGCTCGAACCCGGCGCGGGTGTGCCGGCTCCAGGCCGCCATGTCATCGCGGGCCGCCTTGGGGTCGTCGCTCCCGCCGATCGCCGTGATCGGCACGTCCAGCGGCTCCTCCTCCCCGTGCACGTACGTCTCGTGGACGGCCGCGTCCGCGCGCAGCAGGGGGATCAGCAGCTGCATGATCTCGCGGTTCTCCAGGATCTCTTCCGGCGTGCCGTTCAGTCGCCGGAGCTCCGCGACCAGCTCGTCGTCCGGCAGGTCGTGGATCGGCGGGTCCGGGTCCGGGAGGTGGGGTGCGGGGCACGCCGCGGCGAAGAGGTGCACGGGCTCCCGCGCTCCCCGGCGGCGCAGCTCGCGCGCGAGCTCGAAGCCGATCAGCGCCCCGTTGCTGTAGCCGTAGAAGGCGAACGGCATCTCCATCCAGGGCGCGAGCACGTCGGCCAGCGTGCGGACCAGCGGCGCCAGCCGGTCGAACGGTGCGTCTCTCAGCCGGCCCTCCCGCCCGGGGAGCTGCACCGGGCACACGTCCACTTCGGGAGGGAGGCTCTGCTGCCAGGTGCGGAAGATGGACGCGCCGCCCCCCGCGTACGGGAAGCAGAAGAGCCGCAGGCGCGCCCGGGGGTTCGGGGGCCTGCGCAGGATCCAGGCGTCGTTCGTGGGCGGGGTGCTCATTTCGGCACGGGTGTGTTCCGGGGGACGCGTGAAGACCCCGGCGGAGGAGCGAGCCCCCGCCGGGGTGGTCTGCACGAGGCAGGATCCGGGTCGCGGTCCGGAATCAGCCCAGGCCGGCCGCCTGCATCTTCTCGCGGAGGCTCTTGGGACGCATGTCGGTCCAGACCTCCTTGATGTAGGCCAGGCACTCGTCCTTGAGCCCCTGCTTGCCGACCTCGTTCCAGCCCAGCGGCAGCTCCTTGTGCGCCGGCCAGATCGAGTACTGCTCCTCGTGGTTGACGACCACCTTGTAGACTGTGGTGTCTTCCTTCTCGTCCCTGCTGCTCATGCTCGTTCCCCGTGGTGGTGGTGAGTGAACCGGAAGCGAACGACCCGCGACGGAGATCCCTCTCCGTTCCATCCCGTGTCCCCTCCGACGCCGGGGGCGAGCGAAGGACCGGGAAGCCTGGCGTTCCACCCGGGCCGCGGCGCGCGTGAGGCGTCGGCACGGGCGCAACCGGGGCCCGCGTGATCGAGCCTCTTGTCCGGAGGCTGCACGCGAATTATTACTGCTGGAAGGAACCGCCTGTGCGCTCGACCCGTCCTGACCTCTTGCAATCTGCCCGCCTGTCGTGCGGCCTGCCGCACCGCGCAGTCGGGCCCGGACAGGGGGCCTCGCGCTCCGGTTCGTGAACCAGAATAGGCAATCGCGGGCGGGCGCGCAACCCCTGTCGGAAAAGATATGCGATCCGTCCGATCCTAGCATCCGCGCTGGCCCGGCACACCCGCAGCCGGGCCGCCGCGCCCCGCACCCCCGCCGCGCCCTTCGGATGCAGACGCGGTGCTCCCAACCACTTGGCCCTGTCCAGCCTCGCGGCCCGCGAGGTGCCCGACCTCCCGAAAATCGCTGGAAATTCGTTCACACCCGGGCCTCCGGGCCGGTCGGGAGCTTCTCTGGTCCGCAACTTGCTACCTGAGGCGAAAAGTTGTGCCCCGCCAACCATTTGCGGCCAGGCCGGCACCCGGGCGAAACTTTGGTCGTGAACCAACTGATACACTCCGCGGTATCAATTCGCAGCCGACGGCACGAAAGTCGTGCTGGAGTTGTGGCGTCCACTAGCCGAGACTATTACTATATCTGTCAGGTAACGGCTGAAACGGAATGTCCACGAACCCCCTGACTCCGCGATTTCCGCTGAAATCCGCCGAGGAGCCCACATGAAGAGTACCCAGTCGAAGAGTGGGGGCCGCCGCGCTCCCCGGCCGGTTCGGGTCCCGCCCCCCCTCACGCGAGGGGACGAGAAGTTCGAGGGGTCGAGCGTCCTCACCGAGTTCGAAGGCGAGGTCGGCATCCTCCTCTGGCAGTCGCTCCGCAACGTGCTCCTCTGGAGCGCGACGGACCCGGCCCGCCGCAAGGGGCTCTTCTCCGCCGGCGCGGACGAGCGCCGCCGGGTGAAGCTGCTTTCCGCGGATGTGGACGACTCGCTGCGGGCGCCGCTCGCCGTGATCGCGCGCCTCCTGGCCGACCCCGCCGGCGCAGACAAGCGGCGCGTCACCTCGGCCTGCCTGAAGATCAGCGAGTGGGCGGAGAAGAACGACAGGCTCGCCACGGCCCTGGCCTTCACCCAGGCCGCGGCGCTCACGGCCAACAACGATGCCCG
>DATABU010000852.1:0-5185 GCA_036259415.1 Longimicrobiaceae bacterium | reverse complement strand
ACTCGCCGGCCGTTTGGCGAGTCTCCCCCCGAACCGATTGTGGGGGATACTGCGGAACGGCAACGGCAACCGCGAACGACAGGAAGGCGCCGCGGCCGGGTCTCCCGGCGGGGCGCCTTCTCGTACTCCGAACGGCCGTCTACTTCTCGGCCAGCGCGGGGCCCCGCTCGGCGGCGAAGGCGAAGGCGCGGGTCACGGGGCGGCCGTCCCAGAAGGCTGGGCGGGGGATCCCCAGGAGCCAGAGCACGGTGGCGGCGGTGTCGTAGGTGTCCACCGGGCCGGTGATGCGGCCGGGGACGATCCCCTTGCCCCAGGCGATCCAGGGGATGGTCTTGTCCGCGGCGTCGTCGGTCCCGTGGGTGCGGCCGTGGCCGCCGTGGTCGGCGGTGACGATGAGGACGAAGTCGTCGCCGTAGCGCGCGCGCGCGGCGCGGCGGATGCGGCCCACGGCGGCGTCGGCGCGGCGCACGGCGGCGCGGTACGGGGCCGACATCCAGCCGATGGTGTGGCCGGCGATGTCCGGGTCGGAGATGTGCACGAAGAGCAGCTCCGGCCCGCGGTACTTCAGGTAGCGCTCCACGTCCTCCACCATGCGGGGCGCCAGGAGCACCTCCGCGCCGCGCGGGACGGAGGCGTGGAAGCCGGGGTCGCCCGCGCCCACCAGGTGGCGGAACTTGGCCTTGCCGAAGAACGCCGCCGTCACCATCCCCGCCGAGTCCGCCAGGTCGAAGACGGTGGGCACCGGCACCCGTCCCGTCTCCGCGACGCGGTCGTCGTTCCAGGTGATCCCGTGCTTCGCCGGCCCCACCCCCGTGAGCATGGAGGTGTGCGAGGGGAGCGTCTTGCTGGGGGAGATGGTGCTCGCCGAGAGCGTGTGCGCCCCCTCCCGCATCAGCCGGCGCAGGTTGTGCGCGCCCGCCCGCTCGATGGCGTCCGGCCGCAGTCCGTCGATGGAGACCACCACCACGTGTTCCGCGTGCGTCGCGGGAAGGGAGCGGTCGGCGCCCGCCAGGGTCGAGTAGGCGCACCCCGGGGCGAGCGCGGCGGCGAGCAGCACGGTGAGCACGCGAGCGCGGCGCGCGGGGGCGGGCGAGGTCGGCATGGCGGCTCCGTCGAGAGGACCGGGAGAGCTATCCCGTGGAGGGGCAGGCGCGTACGCTACACCCGGCGCGGCGGGAAGGTCCCGCCCGGCCGGGGCGGTGCACGGGCGTGAATCTTTTTGGAGGGAGCGTCGTATCAGGGATGACGAGGCGGTTCCGAGCCCACATCGACCGATATGGCGCCGCGCCGGAGCGGCGGGAGCGAATAATGTACTGTTCCACCTGTGGAGCCCACGTCCCCGCGGGACACAGCCACTGCACCGCCTGCGGCGCCTGGGTCGCGACCGCCGGCGGGCCCGCGGCGCACCATGCACCCGCGCCCATGGGGCGCCCGGCTCCGGGCCATCTCCCCGTGGCGGCCACGTCGCACACCTGCCACCGCTGCGGATACACCGGCGAGGGGGTGAGCTACTTCTCCAAGGGCTCCCACATCGCCGGGCTGGTCATGCTGGGGCTGGTCAGCGCCGGGATCATGGGCGTGTTCGCGCTGGTCTACTACCTCAGCTTCCGCGACCACGTCATCTGCCCCCGCTGCGGCAAGGACTGGGGGAGCCACCGCGACCTGGCGCTGGTCCCGGGGCAGGCCGGCGGCGGCGCGCTCCCGGCCGGGGCCCCCGGCCAGCCGGCGCTCCCCGTGGGGCGCGGCGGCGCGGCGCACGGGTTCTCCCTCGCGCTCTTCGCGCTGGCGGCCATCCTGGTGATCGTGGGGGTCGCAGCCTTCGAGTTCGCGCCGATCATCTTCGGGGCCGCGGCGGGAGGCGGCGGCTTCCTGCTCCAGAACGCCGCGCGCAGGGAGCGCGAGGCCCGGCGGGCGGCGCTCATCGCCAGCCTGCAGATGCCGGTGCTCAAGCTGGCGGCGGAGCGGCGCGGGCGGCTGACGGTCACCGAGACGGCGGCGGCGCTGGGGTGGCCGCTCCCGCGGGCGGAGAAGGTGCTGGACTCGCTGGACGACGGGCTGCGGGTGAACTCGGAGGTGACCGACGAGGGGGTGATCGTCTACGAGTTCCGCGAGCTGTCCCACGGGCGGGGGAGGCCGCTCCCGCCCCCGACGGCGTAGCTCCAGGGCGGGGTCAGGAGGCCAGGTCGGCCTCCTCGACCCCGCTGCTCGCGGCGCGCTTGGCGCGCCCCTTCAGCTCCGCGACGCGCTCGCCCAGGTGGTCCAGGGAGGTCCAGCGCGCGGGGTCCACGCGGAGGACGGCGGCGGAAAGGCGGGGGAGGTCGAACTCCCGGAGCCTTCCCTCGCGGTCCTCCGCGCGGTACTTTCCGGTGCGCACGGCGTCCTCGGGGAGGAGGCGGGGGAGGCACTCGCGGAAGGCGTCCTGGACCCGCCGCGCGAGGCCGGGGGTGTGCTCCTGGCCCGCGAGCAGGACGAAGTCGTCCCCGCCCACGTGCCCCACGAACACCCCCGGCTCCTCCTCGATCTCCCGCAGGATCCGCCCGACCTCCTGGATGGCGGCGTCCGCGACCGCGAAGCCGAAGCGGTCGGAGAACGGCTTGAAGTTGTCCAGGTCCAGGTAGCAGACGGAGAAGGGCCGGCCGCGGTCGCGGCAGCGGAGGATCTCGGCGTGGATGGCCTCCCCGCCAGGGAGGCCGGTGGTGGGGTTCCGCTCCAGCGACTGCCGCGACAGGCGGAGGAGGGCGCGGACGCGCGCCACCAGCTCGCGCGGGTCGAACGGCTTGGCGAGGTAGTCGTCGGCGCCGGCGTCGAACCCCTCCAGCCGGTTCTCCAGGCGCCCCTCGCCGGTGAGGATCAGCACCGGGAGGAAGGCCAGCCGCGGGTCGTCCTTGACCTCGCGGCAGACGTCGAAGCCGTCCGGCTTCCCCATCCGGTAGTCGAGGAGGAGGAGGTCGGGGGCGCGCCGGCGGACCTCCACGAGCGCCTCCGTCCCGCTCGGGACGGCGCGCACGGCGAACCCCGCCGCGCGCAGCGTCGTGGCGATCATCTCCCGGAACGAGCCGTCGTCGTCGGCCAGCAGGATCTCGCTCATCTTCCCCACGTACGAAATCGTGACCCCCGTCCCCAGCTCCATGCTTCCCCGCGCCGCGCGCGCCCGCCGCCGTGCCGCGGCGCTGCTGCTCGCGGCCGCCTGCGCGCTCCCGGCCCATGCGCAGCAAGGTACCTCTCCCCCCGCCCCCGTGTCCACCCGTGCCGCGGACCCCGCGGCGGCGGCGCTGGCGCGGCGCATCGACGCGGTGGTGGAGCGGAGCCCCCTCGACCGCGCCCACTGGGGGATCGAGGTGTGGGACCCGGCCACCGGCCAGGCGCTCTATCGCCGCGCGGCGGACCGGCACTTCGTCCCCGCCTCCAACCTGAAGCTGGTGGTCGCCGCGGCCGCGGCGCACCTGCTGGACCCCGACCATCGCTTCCGCACCACGGTGCACGCCGGCGGCCCCCTGCGCGAGGGCACCATCCATGGCGACGTGGTGCTGTACGGCCGCGGCGACCCCACGATCTCCGGGCGCTACTTCCCCTCCGCCACCGCGGTGCTGGACTCGCTGGCCGACGCGCTCCACCGGCGCGGGGTGCGGCGCGTGGCCGGCGTCACCGCCGACGAGAGCTACTTCGACTCGGTGTACCTGCGCGAGGACTGGGAGCGCTACGACCTGCTCTGGTGGTACGCGGCGCCCGTGGGGGCGCTGGGCTTCAACGACAACTCCATCGACTTCCGGGTGGCGCCGGGCGCGCGCCCCGGGCTCCCCGCGCGCATCACCGGGGCCCCGGTGAGCACCTTCTGGCGCCTGGAGAACCGCAGCCGCACCGTCGCGGCCGGGCGGCCGAAGACGCTCGACTTCGACCGGGTGCCGGGGACCAACCGCATCGTCGCCTACGGCGAGATCCCCCGCGACGCGGCGCCGCGCACCGAGTACGTGGCCGTGGTGGAGCCGGCGCGGGTGACCGGGACCGTGTTCCGCGAGGCGCTGGAGCGGCGCGGGATCCGGGTGGACCGCGCCGAGGTGCGCGTCGTCTCCGACCCGGCCCGCTCCGCGGCGGCCCGGGCGCAGGTGCTGGCGGAGCACGTCTCGCCGCCGCTCGCGCAGGTCGTGGGACCCATCCTGGGGACTAGCCAGAACTGGTTCGCGGAGCAGCTGGTGAAGACGCTCGGCAGGGAGATGCGGGGGGAGGGGAGCTGGGCCGCGGGGCTCGGCGTGGAGCGCGAGTTCCTGACGCGGGTGGTGGGGATCGACTCGGCGGCGTTCGTGCTGCGCGACGCGTCCGGGCTCTCCTCCGGGAACCTGGTGACCCCGGCGGCGCTGGTGCGGCTGCTGGCCTGGGCGCGCACCTCGCCGCGCGGTGGGCTGGTGCGGGATGCGCTCCCCGTCTCCGGGCGCTCTGGGTCGCTCCGGTCCCGCCTGACGGACCTGCCGGGGCGGGTGGCCGCCAAGACCGGCTACATCGGCAACGTGGACTCGCTGAGCGGCTACGTCACGCTGGCGGACGGGCGGGAGGTGGTGTTCAGCGTGATCGCCAACGCGTCGGGGCTACCTTCCTCGCGGATGAAGGACGCGATCGACGACGTGGTGCGCGCCATCGCCGCGTACGGGAGCTGAGGGTCCCGCGTCCACGGTAAAGCGCCCACGACATTTCGTAAAGCATGCTTGACTGTGTGTCGGGCATGCTTTACATTGCTGTCGACGCCCGGGGTTGAGCCGGACCGCCACCGCACCCGCCGCACATGAAGAGAGCCACGCGCCGCGCGCTTGAGAAGTGGATCGTGCCGGGGATCCTCGGCGGGGTCGTCGGGGGGATCGTGGGGGCCATGGGCGCCGACGACGGGCCGTTCGGGGTGACCCTGGCGCAGATGCGGGTGCTCGCGGCGGGCGGGGTGCTGGTGCTGGCGTTGATGGTCTACGACCTGTGGCGGTCGGACGAGCTGGAGCGGCGGCTGTACTACGTGGCGACCACCACGGCGTTCGTGGGGACGGGAGTGGTCACCGCCGTCTACGGCCTGCTGCAGATGATGGGGTGGCCGGACCTCAACTGGGGGATCGCGTACCTGGTGATGGTCGCATTCTACTGCCTCGGGTGGTGGGGCGCCTGGCTGCGCTACCGATGAAGAACCGTCTCCGGGTGCTACGCGCGGAGC
>DATABU010000851.1:0-6038 GCA_036259415.1 Longimicrobiaceae bacterium | reverse complement strand
GCGCCCGCCGCGCCTCCCCCGGCCCTCCCTCCGGCGCCCGCCCCCGCCCCGCCGGCCGGCTCCGGGGTCCGCGTCGCCCCTCGCGGCGACGAGTTCGTCCCGGAGCCCGCCAGCCGCCAGGCCGGCGGCACCCTCACACTGCGGGCAGACCCGGCCCCGGAGGTCGCGGTCGAGTCCGTCGGGCCCGGCGGCGCGCCGCTCCTGGTGCTCCCCGGCGGCGTCCGCATCCGCAACGACGCCGCGTCCACCGCCAGCTACCGCGTCGCGCTCCCCCCCACGGTCCGCCGGGTCCGCGTCCGCATCGGCGGCGAGGAGCGGGTGTACTCGCACGGGATGCTGGGCTCGGGCGGAAAGACGGTGGAGCTGCGACCGGGCGGCGAATAGCCGCCGACCCCGCCGTTCGTCCTCACAGCCAGAACGGGATCACGTCCGGCTCGGGCGGCTCGTCCCCCGGGCGAGGCCGCGCCCGGGGCACCCGCTCCACCCTCAGCACGTTGCGCCCGCGGGGGAGCTCCGCCGTGGGGAGGTAGGCGATCACCCCGCGCAGCCCGGAGCGCGGGTGCGTGTGGAAGCTGAGGTCGAGCGCCTCCACCGGGGCGCCGTTCAGCCGGACCGCGTGCACCCGGGCGAAGCAGCGGAGCACCGCGTCCGCCGCGGCGGCGTCCGGGGCGTCCCCGCGCGCGCGGCCGAAGCGCACGCCGGTGTCCTGGAGCCGGGGCAGCCCCGGGCAGGCGCGCCCCAGCGCCGCGTCGTGCCGCTCCGGCGAGTAGGGGATGAACAGCTTCACGAACGGGTCGCGGACCACGTCCGACTGGATGGACGGCGTCCGCGGGAACACCTCGCCCGCGGGGCGCTGGCTCTCGTAGTAGGCGGGGCTGACGACGCTCGCGCCGGCCTCCTCCGGGAAGAACTCGTAGCTGTTCACCGACAGGATCCCGAGCCGGGTGAAGAGCTGCCCCGCCACCATGGCCAGCAGCCCCACCACGAAGGCGGCGAACACCGGGTACATGATCCGCTTGCGGGTGTTGCTGAACAGCGTCAGCAGGATGGGGCCGTACAGCCCCACCATGTTCACCCGGTAGCTGGCCGCCGCGAGGAAGCGGAGCAGGCGCCCCGGGCGGCTGGCCGGGTCCACCCGCTCCCCCATCCGCTTGTCGGCCACGGAGAGCAGCGACATCGGGAGGGCGAGCACAGCCAGCAGGGTGTAGAGCACGGCGAGGAAGTGCTCGCCGCCGAAGAGCAGCCCGGAGAGCGCGAACGCGGCCCCACCCGCCGCCGCCGAGAGGAGCACCGAGATCACGAACAGGATCACGGTCACGAACGCGAACGAGAAGATCACGCTGCAGAAGTTGTCGATCCGCACGATCAGGGCGGGGAGCGACGGGAGCCTGTCGCGGTACGCGGCGCGCAGGTAGGGGCCCTGCCGGAGGTTGTCCCAGCGCACCCCCGCGGGGAACACCGAGTCCAGGCCGATGAGCCCCACCCAGTAGGCCCGCGCCGCCAGGTGCATGGTGAAGCAGGCGATCAGCGCGTACAGGCTGGCCTGCACGTACCAGTAGCCCAGGAAGAGGAGCATCCCCGCCTCGCGCGTGAGGTGCGGGTTCAGCCGCTCGTAGAGCGAGTCCACCAGCGCCGGCGGCTGGAGCAGGGCGAAGATCACGGCGCCGGAGATCAGCAGCTCCAGCTCCCAGGTGCGGCTCACGTCGCCGTGCCCGGAGCGGACGGGCCCGGCCGGGGCGTCGTCGGCGGGGTGGACGGGCGCGGGGGGCGCCGGTGCGGTCGGCATGGGGGACCTCGCGGGGCGGGTGCGGCGGAACGGCGGGGAGCGGCGCCGGGCGGAGCCGAAGCTCCGCCCGGACCTCAACGAATCACCCGACCGCCGCCGGCGCGCAAGGGCCGGACGGGTCGGGGAGGAGCGGGGAGCTCAGCGGGTGTCGTCCACGATCAGCTCCGAGGGGGAGCTCTCCGCGACGTGCACCAGCAGGTCGAACTCCTCCGGGAGGCGGATGCGGGTGTAGAAGTCCTGCGGCGTGGCGGGCCGGTACACCGCGCCGATGGAGCGGAGGCCGAGCGGGCCGCGCAGCCAGGCGGTGGCCTCGTCGGTCCTCGCGCGGAGCGGCCGGAGGTCCAGGAGAAAGCGGGGGAGCCCCAGCCGCCGGAACTGGTACTCGTACGTGTTGAAGATGGGGGGCGGCGCATGCATCGTCTTCACCCCCAGGTAGTTCCCCTGCCAGCCCTGCTCCACCGCGTTGAAGGTGCCGTCCTCGAACGAGAGCGCCACGGCCAGGTAGTCGGCCCCGAAGCGCTCCCGCAGGTGGGAGCCCATGGCCCCCACCCCCGCCGAGACGTGCGCGTTGTGGGCCCAGAGCACCATGCGGGCGCCCGGCCCCGCCTGGTCGAGCAGCCAGGCGGCGTTCTCGGCCATGTAGCGGTCGCGCGGGACGTTCCCGCCCAGGAGGACGTCCTCGTTCTGCACGACGATGCGCGCGGCGCGCAGCGCCCGCTCGTACTCCGCCGCCGAGGACGCGGCCGTGTACCCTTCCCTCGCCCCCTCCAGCAGCCCGTGCACCGCCTGCACCCCCTCCCGGCACGCCTGCTGCTCGGCGAGCCCCGCCGCGGCGTAGCTCGCGCGGCGGTTCGCCAGCGCGTCCTCCTCGTAGCGGCGGAAGCAGGCGTAGCGGCCCCGCACCTCCGCGAGCCGGGCCGGGTCCACCCGCGACACGAACGCCTCCACGTCGTCCATCGCCACGCGCGAGTACTGCATGTCGAAGCCGCGGAACTCCACCCGTGGAGCGTCGCCCGGGGCCCGGTTGTGGCGCCGCATCCACTCGATCATGTCCACCACCTCCTGCGCCCGCCAGGTCCAGAACTTGGTGGCGGAGAGCAGCTCCCGCGGGTCGCCGGGGCCGCCCCGGACGTAGTCGTTGATGCGCTCGCTCTCGGCCCAGCTCGCCTCGATCGCGAACACGGTGAAGCCCATCTCCTCCACCAGGTGCTCGAGCACGCGGTGCTTCATCCGGAAGAACTCGCTCGTCCCGTGGGTGGCCTCCCCCAGCCCCACCATCCGGGCGCCGCCCACCATGCCGCGCAGCGGCGCTAGGTCGGCCGCGTCGCCGCCCGGGTCCGTGGTGCGGAAGAGGACGGCGCTCGCCCGCAGCCAGTCGAGGTCGCGCAGGGCGTACCCGCTCCCGGCGCGCCCGACGCCGGCGGTGTCGGAAGCGCACCCCGGCGCTGCCAGGGCGAGGAGCAGGAGGGCGGTCGCGATGCGTGGGAACATGGCTGCCTCCGGGGAGAGAGGAGGGACGCTGTCCGCGTGGAGCCCGGGGCCGAACACCCGCGCGACGGCCCGCAAGGAGCGTTCCCGCCCCAGCTGGGCGCCCGCGTGAGGGATGCGAGCGCGAAGCGGCGAGACCCGCCGGCCGTTTGGCGGGGCTCGCCTCCGTTGGGCCACGTCGTTTGTGGCCCTACGGAGCCGCAGCCCGACCCGAGCGCCAGCGAGGGGCACGCCCGGACCAGCAGTGCCTTTCGACCGCTGTTCCCGCGCCCCGCCGATCAGGCCGTCTCGCCCAGCCCGTAGCGCTCGCGCAGGATCACCAGGTGGTGCCGGACGTGCCCGGCCGCGACGTACGCCAGCGCGCGCACGCTGACGTCGGAGCCGTTCGCGACGCCGCGGCGCTCCCAGGCGGCGGGCGGGGTGGCCCGGAAGAGGGAGAGGGTGGCCATGCGGGCCACGTGGAAGTCGTCGAGCAGGTCGCGCATGGAGCGGGCGTCGAACCCGCCCGCGGCCACGTAGGCGTTCTCGTCGAACCCGGCGAGCGGCGTGGCGTCGCCGCGCGCGATGCGGAAGGCGCGGTAGGCGAACACCCGCTCGGCGTCGGCCAGGTGCCCCACCACCTCCTTGACGCTCCACTTGCCGGGAGCGTAGCGGGCGAGCGCCTCCGCCTCCGCCAGGTCGATGCACATGCCGCGCAGGTCCGCGGGCTGGCGGGCCAGGACGTAGGACACGTCCTCCTCGCGGACGGAGGCCACGTAGCCCGCGTAGAAGGGCGCGTACTCGTCCGCGGCGGGGGGAGAAACGGAGAAGCGGCTCATGCGACCTCGTCGTAGGTTCCACCCTCCACGGCGTCGCGCACCCGCGCAACGTCGCCGCCGAAGGCGCCCAGCGCCAGCATCAGCTCGATGCGCGCCTGCTGCCCGGTGAGGTGGTCGGCGAAGATCGCGCCCATCTCCCGCAGCTCGTGCCCGCCGCCCATGTAGGCGTAGGTGTCCAGCACCCGGCCCCGCAGCGAGCGGGAGGTGACCACCACCGGCCGCTCCGCCTCCGTCCAGCGGCGCACGCCGTGCATCACGGTCGGGGGGACGTTCCCCCGCCCCAGCGCCTCCAGCACGATCCCGCGGGCGCCGGTGTCCAGGCTGGCCTCCACCAGCCGCGAGTCGGCCCCGGCGACGACCTTCACCAGGTCCACCGGGGTGGCCGGCGCCTCCGGGGCCAGCACCGGCTTGCGGCGCGACTCGCGGTAGTACAGGACGTGGCCCTTGTCCACGATCCCCAGCGGCCCCCAGTTCGGCGACTGGAAGGTGCCGAACTCCTCGGTGTGCGTCTTCACCACCTCGGCGCCCTGCACCATCCGCTCGTCCATCACCACCACCGTGCCGCGCCCGCGCGACTCCGGCGAGGCGGCCACCTGCACCGCCGACATCAGGTTGATGGGGCCGTCCCAGGAGAGCTCCGACGAGTTGCGCATGGCGCCGGTGACCGCCACCGGCACCTCCGACGGGAGCGAGCGGTCCAGGAGGTACGCGGTCTCCTCGATGGTGTCGGTCCCGTGGGTGACCACCACCCCGTCGAACCCCTCCTCCACGGCACGCAGGATCTCGCAGCGGAGCGCCCACATCCGCTCGATGGTCATGTGCGGCCCCGGGTAGCGCCCGAACTCCCGCACCACCACCCGGGCCACCCGGTCGATGCCGGGGACCATGCGCAGCAGCTCCTCGCCCGAGAGCCGCGGCACCGCGCCGCCGCGCTCCGGGTCCACGCGCATGGAGATGGTGCCGCCGGTGGCGAGAAGGAGTATGCGCGGACTGGTCATTCGGCTCCGTGACTGCGTGGTTCGGGCGTGCCCCTCGCTGGCGCTCGGGTCGGGCTGCGGCTCCGTAGGCCGGCAAACGACGCCGGCCAACGGAGGCGAGCCCCACGAAACTGCCGTGGGTCTCGCCGCTTCGCGCTCGCATCCCTCACGCGGGTCCCTGCGCCACGCCCCACCCTTGGCTCCTCCATCACCCGCAGAGGACGCTGCCGCCGTTGACGTTCAGCACCTCGCCGGTGACGTGGCGGGCCAGCGCGGAGCAGAGGAAGAGGATGGGGCCGGCCACGTCGTCGGCGGTGGCGACGCGGCCCAGGGGGATGGCGCGCTCGATCTCGTCGCGGCCGTCGGCCATGGGGCGCTCCACCATCTCCGTGTCGATCCAGCCGGGCGCCACGCAGTTCACGGTGATGTTGCGGGGCGCCAGCTCCACCGCCACGCTCTTGGTGAAGGAGATCACCGCCCCCTTGCTGGCCGCGTAGTCGGAGTGGAACGCTTCGCCGCGCTGCCCCGCGGTGGAGGACACCAGCACGATGCGCCCGCCGTCGGAGACGAAGCGCGCCGCCAGCCGCACGGTGTTGAAGATGGAGGTCAGGTTCACCTCCAGCGTCCGGGCCCACTGGGCGTCGGTCATCACCGCGACGCGCACCTCCTCCGGCGGCCAGATCCCCGCATTCCCCACGAACACGTCCACCCCCCCGAACTCCACCAGCCCGCGCTCGAAGAGCAGCTCCGCGCCCCACGGCGTGGACAGGTCGCCCGCCTGCGCGAAGGCGCGCACCCCCTGGCCGCGCAGCTCGGCCACCGCGGCCTCCGCCCGGTCCTGGCGGTTGAGGTAGCCGATCCCCACGTCCGCCCCCGCCCGGGCCAGGAGGAGCGCGGTGGCCGAGCTGCGCGGCCTGGGGGTGCGCGCCTTCGGGCAGGCGGGCGACCTGTCCACGCCGTGGGGCGCGG
>DATABU010000850.1:0-5808 GCA_036259415.1 Longimicrobiaceae bacterium | reverse complement strand
GACCGCCGGCTCCGGCGCCGCGTCCTCGTCGCCCGGGGCCCCCACCAGCTTCAGCACCCCGTGCGGCCGCGCGCCCGCGGAGCGCAGCGGGACGATGGAGTCGATCTCCCGCATCAGCCTGCGGTCGCGCCGGGCGTGCGCCAGGTCGTGCGCGGCCTGCGCCTCCAGCCAGAACTCCGGCGGGGTCCCGAGGTAGCGCCCCAGCCGGAGCGCCGAGTCGGCGGTGACGCTGCGGCGCTCGTTGAGGATCTCGTTCAGCCTGCGCCGCGAGATCCCCAGCCGGACGGCGTGCAGGTCCTGCGCGGCGTCGGAGCCGTGCAGCGACTCCTTCAGCAGCTGTCCCGGGCTGGGCGGGGCGTCGGTCGTGATCGCGATCATGTGCGGTCCCGGTGCGTCGTTGCGGGCGCTTCCGCAGGATAGCATTTCCCATGCCCCGGCGCCAGTACTGTTACGGGTAACGTAACTTGTAACATGTTGTCAGAAGGCAGTTTAGAGGGAGGCGACGGCATCCGTTTTGCTCTTGGTGCGGCCCCCGGCCCCCGGCCATCGAACGACACCGAGGCACTCATGGCGAGCACCATCTGGAAGGGCAGCATCAGCTTCGGGCTGGTGAACATCCCCGTCGGGCTGCACAGCGCGGTGCGCGAGCAGGGGATCAGCTTCAAGCTCCTGCGCGAGAAGGACCACTGCCCGCTGGGCTACGAGCGGGTCTGCAAGGACAAGAAGGGCCAGCCCGTCCCCTGGGACCAGGTGGTGAAGGGCTACGAGTACGAGAAGGGGAAGTTCGTGGTGCTCTCGGACGAGGACTTCAAGAAGGCGGCGCTCGCCACCTCGCGCACCTTCGACATCCAGGACTTCGTGCGCGAGGACGAGATCGACCCGCGCTACTTCGAGAAGCCCTACTACCTGGTCCCCACGGGGCAGGGCGGGCGGGCGTACGCGCTCCTGCGCGAGGCCATGCGGGAGACGGGGACGGTGGGGATCGGCACCATCACCCTGCGGCAGAAGCAGTACCTGGCGGGGGTGAAGGTGGTGGGCGACGCGCTGGTGCTGGACCTGATGCGCTTCGCCGCCGAGGTGCTGGACCAGAGCGAGTTCCAGTTCCCGGACGCGGAGGGGATCCGGCCGCAGGAGCTGAAGATGGCGCAGCAGCTCGTCGGCAGCCTGACCAGCGAGTTCCAGCCGGAGCGGTACCGCGACGAGTACCAGGCGAACCTGCTGCGCATCATCAACGCCAAGCTCAAGGGGAGGAAGGTGAACCTCAAGGAGGCGGCGGAGCCGGAGCCCACCGGCGTCATCGACCTGATGGAGCGGCTCCAGAAGAGCCTGGAGAGGAAGGGGGGGGCGAGGACCGCCGCGAAGAAGAAGACGGGCTCCCCGGCGAAGAAGTCCGCCAAGCGCAAGACGGCCTGACCCATGGCGCGCGGCTCCCTCTCGGAGTACCGCCGGAAGCGCGACTTCCGCCGGACGCAGGAGCCCCGCGGGGGCGGCGGCGGACGCCCGGAAGGCGGCGGCCTCGCCTTCGTGGTGCAGAAGCACGCCGCCAGCCACCTGCACTTCGACCTGCGCCTGGAGGCGGGCGGGGTGATGAAGAGCTGGGCGGTGCCGAAGGGCCCCAGCCTGGATCCCTCGGTCAAGCGCCTGGCGGTGGAGGTGGAGGACCACCCCATGGAGTACAACGCCTTCGAGGGGACCATCCCCCGGGGGGAGTACGGGGGCGGGACGGTGATGCTCTGGGACCGCGGCACCTACCTGCCGGACGGCCTGGAGCCGGACGAGGACCCGGAGCGTGCGCTGCTGCGGGCGTACCGCCGCGGGAAGGTCTCCGTCACCTTCCACGGCGAGCGGCTGCGCGGCTCGTGGGCGCTGGTGCGCACCCGCCGCGGTGGCGGCGGCGAGGGCGGAAAGCCGCAGTGGCTGCTGGTGAAGCACGAGGACGACGCCGCGGACCCGGAGCGCGACCTGGTGGCCGAGGCGGCGACGTCGGTGGAGTCGGGCCGCACCCTGGAGGAGATCGCGGCGGGGAAGGGCGGGCGGCGGGTGTGGCGCTCCGGGAGGACGCGGCCCGGCGTGTCCTCCCGCCGGGGGGCGCGCCCCGAGCCGGCGGAGCTCCCCGACCCGTCGGCGCTGCGGCCGATGCTCGCCACCTCGGGGGGCGCGGCGCCCGACGGCCCGGGGTGGACCTTCGAGCCCAAGTACGACGGCATCCGGGTGCTGGCCTTCGCCACCGCGGAGGGGGCTGCGCTGGTGACGCGCAACGGCAACGACAAGGCGCGGCAGTTCCCGGAGCTGGTCGAGGCGCTGCGGGAGCTTGCCCGCGGCGCCGGCCGGTCCGTGGTGCTGGACGGCGAGGTGGTGGCGGTCTCCGGCGGGCGGGCGGGGCGGTTCGGGGACCTCCAGGGGCGGATGCACCTGGAGGACGAGGCGGAGATCCGCCGCGGCGCGGCCGGAGAGCCGGTGTCGCTGGTGGCGTTCGACCTGCTGCTGGACGGCGAGCGGGTGCTGGTGGAGGCGCCCTGGACGGAGCGGCGCGCGGCGCTGGAGGCGCTGCTCCGCGGCCGCACCACGGGGCGGCTCTGGCTGGGCGAGACGGAGGCGGACCACGACGCGCTGGCGAAGCGGGCCCGGGTTGGGGGGTGGGAAGGTCTGGTGGCGAAGCGTACGGACGGACCGTACGAGCCCGGGTGCCGCTCCGCCGCGTGGCGCAAGCTGAAGCTGGAGAACACGCAGGAGTTCGTCGTCGGGGGGTGGACGGAGCCGCGCAGCACGCGGCAGCACGTGGGCGCCCTGCTGCTGGGCTACTACGACGAGTCGGGGAAGCTGGTCTACGCCGGCCACACGGGGACAGGGTTCACGCGCGAGGGCCTGGCGGAGATGGGGCGGCGGCTCCGGCGGCTGGAGCGGAAGACTCCGCCCTTCGCCGGCCGGCCACGGACCAACCAGCCGGCCCACTGGGCGACGCCGAAGCTGGTGGTGGAGGTGCGCTTCAACCAGTGGACGGCGGACGGCAAGCTGCGCCAGCCGGTGTTCCTGGGCCTCCGCGACGACCGCGACCCGAAGTCCGTCGTGCGCGAGCCGGCCTCCGCGCCCCCGAAGCGCGAGGCGCCGGGGATGGGCCGGGGCGCGGACGTGGCGTCGCAGGTCGAGGCGGTGCGCGACGCGGGCGGCGACGGGACGCTGGAGCTGCCGGAGGGGCGGCTGGCGGTCTCCAGCCTGGGGAAGACCTTCTTCCCCCGGCCGAAGCGGACGAAGGGGGACCTCCTGGCGTACTACGCCCGGATGTCCGATTATGTCGTCCCCGCCATGCAGGACCGGCCGCTGGTGCTCCGCCGCTTCCCGGACGGGATCTGGGGGGAGTCGTTCTACCAGCAGTCCGCGCCGGAGGAGGTGCCCCCCGGGGTGCGGGTGGAGGTGCTGGTGGGCGACGGCGGCGAGCCGCAGCGCCGCTTCGTGGGGGGGAACCTCGCCACGCTGCTTCACACCATCCAGCTCGGCGCGGTCTCGTACGACCCGTGGCACTCGCGGGTCGGCCGGCTGGAGCACGCCGACTACACCATCCTGGACCTGGACCCCGGCCCCGGCGCGGGCTTCCGCCGGGTCGTGCAGGTGGCCCGCTGGATCCGCGAGGAGCTGGACCGCTTCGGCCTGCACGGCGCCCTGAAGACCTCGGGCTCCACCGGGCTCCACATCTACCTCCCCCTTCCGCCGGAGACGCCCCTGGAGGCGGCGACGCTGGTCGCGCAGATCGTGGCGACGCGCGTGGCGGGCCTCCACCCGGAGGCGGCCACCGTGGAGCGGATGACGCGCCGCCGGCCGAAGGGAACCGTCTACGTGGACTACCTGCAGAACATCCTGGGGAAGACGGTCGCGGGGGTGTACGCCGTCCGCGCCCGCCCCGGCGCAACGGTCTCGACGCCGCTCCGTTGGGAGGAGCTGACGGACGACCTGGACCCGAAGCGCTTCACGATGGACACCGTGCCGGAGCGGGTCGCCGAGGTGGGCGACCTGTGGGCGGAGGCCATGCGCCGCCCGAACCGGCTTTCCGGCCTGCTGAAGAACGAGAGATGAGCCTCCCGTACACGTCCCCCACCTTCGCCATTCCCCGGGCCACGCTCCAGCGCCTGGTGGACCGGGTGTTCGCGCGCGCCGCCCGCCGCCCCACGGTGCTGCTGGCCATCGAGGACGAGGCGCTCCGCGACGCCGCGCGCTCCCTGCTGGTGCGGGCGCTCTTCACCGTGGTGGAGCCGCACGGGGGCGAGCTCTCGGCGGAGTCGGTGGCGACGTTCCGCCCGGACCTGGTGCTTGCGGACGTCCGCACGCCGGACGGCTGGCTGGCGCTCGGGAGGCTGCGCGCGGACCCGGCGGTGGGCGGCGTGCCGGTGGTGGGGCTGGGGCCGGCGCCCCGGGAGGCGGGGCGCGAGTGGGCGCGGCGGCTGGGTGTGGAGTGCGTGGTGCCCGTCCCCTTCGACCCGGACGGGCTGGTGGACCTCGTGGAACGGGTGACGGGAGGCTGAGATGCGCCCCGAGAAGCTGGCCTGTGCCCCGCGGAGGGCCCGATGATCCGTCCCCGCCCGGAGAGCGGGCTCCCGCCCGGGACCATCGAGCGGATCGCGGACGCGGTCTGGGAGGAGGCGACGCGCCGCCCCACGGTGGTCCTCGTGGTCGCGGACGAGGCGCTGCGCTGCGAGCTGCGCCGGCTGCTGCTGCGCTCGCTCTTCACGGTGGTGGAGCCGCCCGCGGGCGAGCTGCCGGCCGAGACCGCGGGGATGTTCCCGCCGGACGCCGTGGTCGTGGACGTGCGCGACCCGCGCGAGAACGGCTGGGCCGCGATCCGGAGGCTGCGGGACGACCCGCACACCGAGCGGGTGGGTGTGGTGGCGCTGGTGAGCCAGCCGGAGGAGGCGGACCTGTGGTGGGCGCGGCGCCTGCGGGTGGCCCGCCTGCTGCCGGTGCCGTGGGACGGGGACGACCTGCTCCGGGCGGTGGAGGGGGTGATGGTGGCGTGAGCTGCCGTACCGGGTCTGGAACGCATCTTGTATAAGTTATTGCCGTCCAAGGAGTTGAATTCATCGCTCCAGTGTAACGGTTGCCTTTCAGAGCGGAGGTGACGCAACCAGCCGGAGGGAGCATGCGAGGCATACGATCGACACCCATTCATCTCATTCTCGCCGCCGCCGTGGCGGGGGCCTGTTCGCCCGACCGCGAGCCGGAGCCGGCGGCATTGGCGGACGGCGCGCCGGTGGTGGTGCAGCCGGGGGCGCCCGGAACCCGGGCGGCGCTGACGCCGCAGATGATCAACCAGCTCAGGGCGGAGTACCCGGTGCTGCGGGAGGAGCGCGCGCCGGAGCCGCAGCCCGGCGCCGACGCGAACCCCGGCGACGTTCCCGCGCGCCTGGTCGGCAGGGTGGGCCCGAAGGTGCTCGCCAGCGCCACGGGCGGGGCCACGCTGTACGCGGACAAGTTCGAGGGGCGGCGCACGGCGAGCGGCATCCCGTTCCGCCAGAACCAGCTGGTGGCGGCGCACCGCGGCTACCCGTTCGGGACACTGCTGCGGGTGACCAACCTGAGGAACGGCCGCTCGGTGAACGTGCGCGTGGTGGACCGCGGGCCGTTCGGCTCGGCGGCGAACAAGCGCCGGACGATCATCGACCTGTCGCGCCGGGCGGCGGACCGGCTCGGGTACACGGCGGCGGGGCGGGCGCAGGTGCGGGTGGAGGTGCTGGAGTGGGGCGAGGGGCTGCCGCGCAGCGCGTGATGCTGGGTGGCGGAAACGCCTGGGCCCGCCAGAGGTCGGAGACCTCTGGCGGG
>DATABU010000849.1:0-2943 GCA_036259415.1 Longimicrobiaceae bacterium | reverse complement strand
CCCCGCCGCTCGTCTCCGCCCGGCCGGGTCAGTCCTCGACGCGCTTGACCGAGGCCGCCCTGGGTCCCTTGGGGTCGTCCACCACCTCGAACTCGACCCGGTCCCCGCGCTTCAGCGACTTGAACCCTTCCATCTCGATCGAGGAGTGATGCACGAAGACATCCTTTCCCCCGTCGTCAGGACGAATGAAGCCGAAGCCCTTATCGTCCTTGAAGAACTCCACGATGCCTGTCTGTCGAGCCATGGTGCCTCCGCTGTGACGGAACCGGACGGATGCCGAGGCGTCGCCCCGTCCAACGGCGCCGCGGTCTGCTTACGCAGCGGCTGACCGCAAAGACCGTTCCGCACCTCCGACCCCCTCCCGTGGGGACCGAATTCACATGTTTCGGGGCGGCCGGGGGACCCCCGTGAGCTCCAGGATGGCGACTTCCGGGCGGCAGAGGAAGCGCACCGGGAGGTGCACCGTACCCACCCCGCGCGAGGTGTAGACCTGAGTCCAGGGACGGCGCCGCAGCCCCTCCTCGTACAGGTCCTCGCGCTCGGCCGGGTTCCTGAGAGCGCCCACCCAGGGGAGCCGCACCTGCCCGCCGTGGGTGTGCCCGCTCACCACCAGGTCCACCCGGTCGCAGACGCGGCGCGCCCGCTCCGCCTGGTCCGGGTCGTGGGCCAGCAGCAGGGTGAAGTCCCGCTCCTCCGGCGGGGGGAGTCCCTCCATGCGCGGCTCGCCCATGGAGTAGTCGTCCACCCCCGCGATGCACACCCGCGCGTCCCCCACCCGCCGGATCACGGCCGTGTTGGTGAGGTCCGTGATGCGCGGGTTCGCCCGCACCTGCGCGTGCCACTTCTCGATCCCCACGATGTAGTCGTGGTTCCCGGGGACGGCGTACACCCCCAGCGGCGCCGCCAGGCACGACATCGCCTCCAGGATGTGCGCGAACCCCTCCGCGTCGTCCGCCGCGAAGTCGCCCGTGAGCGCGACGACGTCCGGCTTCTCCGCCATGGCCGCCCGGCACGCCCGCCGGATCAGCGAGAGCGGCGTCCCGGCCCCCGCGTGCATGTCCGTCAGCAGCGCGATGCGCATCCCCTCCAGCGCCGGGTGCAGCCCCCGGAAGTGGATCCGCGGCCGCGTCACCTCCAGCCAGCGCGGCTCCACGTAGAAGGCGTAAACGCCCAGCGCGCCCGCCCCGAGCGCGGCGGCGGAAAGGATCTTGCGGGTTGCGGATCGAGTCGTCATGCGGGCCGCGAGTGCAAACGCCAGACCACGCGCCGCCCGGCTTGCGCCCCCCCCTCAGGGCCCCGCATCTTCCCGCTTCGGAGCCGCAGCCCGACCCCTGCGCAGCAGGGGGCACGCCCAGACCAGCAGTTCCTTCACCTGGAGATAAAGAGGAGAACCATGGCCGAGACACTCACCGCGCAGGGCGACGACCTCGCCGTGCTGGAGCAGCCCTCCGTCCGCGCCCTGCTGGACCGGGTGGGCGACGCCGTCCGCCTGTCCGGAGGGGGCGTGGAGGTGGCGGACGAGGACGCGCTCCGCGGGCCGGGGATCGAGCGGCTGGTGCACGCGGCCGTCTTCGGCGAGGACGCCGACGTGCGCGACACCGCCCGCTGGATCATCGGCGAGGCGGGGGAGCGTCTGGGGATCCGCCCCGCCTCCATCCACGAGCTGTACATGGCCCGCGGCCGCGGCGAGGTGTCCGGCTTCACCGTCCCGGCGATGAACATCCGCGCCGCCGCCTTCGACACGGCGCGCGCCATGTTCGCCGCCGCGCGGGAGCTGCGGGTGGGCGCGCTCATCTGCGAGATCGCGCGCTCCGAGATCGGGTACACCGACCAGCGGCCGGCGGAGTACGTCGCGGTGATGACCGCCGCGGCCATCCGCGAGGGGTGGAGCGGCCCCCTGTTCGTGCAGGGCGACCACTTCCAGCTCAACGCCAAGAAGTACCGCGCCGACGCGCAGTCCGAGACCCGCGCGGTCAAGGACCTGATCAAGGAGGCGATCCACGCCGGCTTCTACAACATCGACATCGACACCTCCACGCTCGTGGAGCTGGAGAAGCCGACGCTGGACGAGCAGCAGGCGCTCAACTCCCGGCTCTCCGCCGAGCTGACCGCCTACGTCCGCCACTACGAGCCGGAGGGGGTCACCATCTCCATCGGCGGCGAGATCGGCGAGGTGGGGACGGAGAACTCCACCCCCGAGGAGCTGCGGGCGTACATGGACGGGTACGGCCGCGAGCTGGAGCGCCTCGCCGGGAGCACCGGCGGCAGCCTGGCCGGCCTCTCCAAGATCTCTGTGCAGTCGGGCACCTCGCACGGCGGGACCGTCCTCCCCGACGGCTCCATCGCCGACGTGGCCATCGACTTCGAGACGCTGCGCAACCTCTCGGTCATCGCCCGCGACGAGTACGGGCTCTCCGGGGCGGTGCAGCACGGCGCCTCCACCCTCCCCGCGGAGGCGTTCGGCAGCTTCCCGGACGTGGAGACGGCGGAGATCCACCTGGCCACCGGCTTCCAGAACATCTTCTACGAGCACCCGGCGCTCCCCGCCGAGCTGCGCGAGCGGATGTACGAGCACTGCCGGGTCAGCTTCCCCGACGAACGGAAGCCGGGCGACACCGAGGAGCAGTTCATCTACAAGGCGCGCAAGAAGGCCCTGGGCGCCTTCAAGCGCGAGCTGTGGGAGCTCCCGGAGGAGAACCGGGCGCAGATCCGCCAGGGGCTGCGCGAGCAGTTCGCCTTCCTCTTCCGGCAGCTGCGGGTGGAGGGGACCATGGACGTCGTCCGCCAGCACGTCACCGCCCCGGCCCACCGGCGCGCCGGGCCGGCCGCGCTGCGCATGAAGGCCGCCGCGGACGACTGGGACCTCTCCGACTGAGGGGCTTGCGGCGCGGGACGCCGCGCCGGCGCAGGGCTTTCCGGCCGAGGCGCCGCCCGGGGGGCGGC
>DATABU010000848.1:0-2100 GCA_036259415.1 Longimicrobiaceae bacterium | reverse complement strand
CACGCGCTGGGCGGCGAGGGCTCGCTCCCCGGCTACTCGCTGCTGGAGCTGGACTGCGGCGCCCGCTCGCAGCGGGTGGTGCGCCCGGGCGCCGCCGGGCTCCCGGCCGGCGGGCCCGTCTTCTTCGCCGGGTACGGGTGCGACCGCTTCGCGCTGGTGCAGGGGGAGTACCGCGGCAACCTGTCCTTCCGCTTCAACTGGAGCGGCCGCGGCTGGTGGGACGACGACGAGGAAGCCGAGCGCTACCGCGAGAGCTGGGACACCGAGCTGGACTGGGTGCTCTTCGCGGACGCGGGGCACGGCTGGTCCACCCGCCGCGCGCTGGGCGAGGACACCGGCGTGGACGCCGGCTTCGGGCTCCTCTTCGACCGGCTGGGCGTGTACGCGGCGGTCCCGCTGCGAGGGGGGAGCGGCGTCAACCTCTTCGTGCGCCTCGGATCCCGGTTTTGACCGCACGCGCCCCGCGCCTCGCGGCGTGGCTCCTCCTGGCCCTCGCCCTCCTCGCCGGGCCCGCCCCGGCGCAGGCGGAGCGCCCCCTCGCCGTCACGGTGGGCGGGGCGTCGGCCGGCTGGCGCCCGACGGTCCGCGCGCAGGGGCTGCTGGCCGACCCGGGGCTGCGCGACGCGCTGGGCTCGGGGCTCCCGCTCCGCTTCCGCTTCCGGGTGGAGCTGTGGGAGAAGGCGCTCTTCGACCGGCTGGTGGGGACGCACCGCGCCGGGCTCGCCCTGCTCCAGGACCCGCTGGACGGCGCCTACACGCTGGACAACGGCCGCCAGGAGCAGCGCTTCCGCTCCCTGGCCGAGGTGGAGCGGGCGGTGGAGGCCGCGTTCGCCGCGGGGCTGCACCCCCCGCGGCGGGGGCGCTTCTACTACATCGCCGTGCTGGAGATCGAGACGCTCTCGCTCTCCGACCTGGAGGAGCTGCAGCGCTGGCTCCGCGGCGAGGCCGCGCCGGCCGTGCAGGGCCGCCGCTCGGTGGGCCGCGCGGTGGAGAGCGGTCTGCGGCGCGCCGTGGTCCGGGTCATCGGCCTGCCGACGCGGAAGTACGAGGCCCGCTCCCCCACCTTCACGCCACGGTGAGACCCGCGTGATCCAGCTCCCGGTCCCGCAGGGCGACAGCGCCCGGATCCACCTCCCGCTCCCCAGCGCGTGGGAGCGCTGGCGCGACGCCTACCTCACCGACGCGGGCACCAAGCTCCTCGTCTTCCTCCTCCTGGCCGCGCTCCTGTACCTCGCCGCGCACCTGGCGCGCCGCCAGGCGGGCGCCGGCATCGAGGACGTCAACCGGCGCCACACCGTCCGCAAGTGGATCAACCGGGCGTACGTGGTCCTGGTGGTGCTCACCGGGGTCGCGCTCTTCGCCGACTGGCTGGCGGGGCTGGGGACGGTGCTGGCGCTGATCGTGGCGGGCGTGGCGGTGGCGCTCCAGGACGTGCTCAAGTCGGTGGTGGGGTGGCTGTACATCTCGGGGCGCAGCGGAGTCCAGGTGGGGAGCCGGCTGGAGGTGGGCGGGGTCATCGGCGACGTCATCGACATCGGCGTGCTCAAGACCACGATGCTGGAGGTGGGGAACCTGGTGATGGGGATGCAGGCGTCCGGGCGCGTGGTCACCGTCCCGAACTCCGCGCTGCTCTCGGCCAACGTGTTCTTCAACTCGCCCGCCAACCCGTTCGTGTGGCAGGAGATCCGGTTCGTGGTGACCTTCGGGAGCGACTGGGAGCGGGCGGAGGCGGTGCTGCGCGCGGCGGGGGAGGAGCACCACGCCCAGGTGGCGGCGGAGCTGGACCGCGCCTACCGGCAGATGCAGCTGCGCTACGCGTTCCGGGCCGGGAAGACCACGCCCATCGTGTACGTGTCGTCGGCGGAGCACGGGGTGGAGCTGACGCTGCGCTTCCTCACGCACGCGCGGCGGCGGCGGGGGAGCGTGGACTCGGTGACGCGGCGGGTGCTGCGGGGGTTCGCGGAGGAGCCGGGTGTGCGGATCGCGTATCCTGCGTACCGGATCTATCGCGAGGGCGGTTCCGAGGGGGGCTGAACGGCTGGGTCGGGCGTGCCCCTCGCTGGCGCTCGGGTCGGGCTTCCGGGCATGGGCTGCCGTTCT
>DATABU010000847.1:0-3227 GCA_036259415.1 Longimicrobiaceae bacterium | reverse complement strand
GCTCGCATCCCTCACGCGGGCGCCCAGCCGTCCTCCCTCTCTCCCCCTTGCGGGGAGAGGGGGCCGGGGGGTGAGGGGGTCCCGCCGCGACCTTTGCTCCCGGCGCGCGGACGCCCTAACTTGGGCCCACCCTCTCGCGCGGTCCCGCGCAACCCCCTCTCCTTCTCCCTCCCCGGAGGCCCGCATGCTCAGGAGCATCGCCGCCGTCGTCGTCGGGTTCGTCCTCATCGGCGCCCTCTCCCTCGGCGCCGACGCCGTGCTGAAGCGGGCCATGCCCACCGCCTTCGACGCAGCGGGAAGGACGGACAGCGTTCCCGTGCTGCTGCTCGTCATGGGGTACGTGGGGCTCTTCGCCGTCAGCGGTTGCTACCTGGCCGCGCGCATGGCGCCGCGGCGGCCCATGCTGCACGCGCTGGTGCTGGGCGGGCTGGGACTCGCCTTCAACGTCGCGGGCACCATCGCGATGTGGGACGCCGCCCCGGCCTGGTACCACGCGGCTTCGCTGCTGCTGGTGATGCCGTACGCCTGGGTGGGCGGGCGGCTCCGCGAGGTGGAGCTGGAGCGCGCCCCGGCCGCGGCCGTTCGGCCCGCCTGACCCGTCCCGTATCTCTCGCCCGGTCCTCCCCTACCGTACTCCGTGCCATCATGAGTGAGCGGCAGCCGGCGCCCGACCGCGGCAGAGCGCGCCAGGCGGGGATCTTCGTGGCGGGGGTGGGCGGGCGGCGGCCGGCCGTGCCGACGCACCCGGCGCGCCTGGAGGAGGAGGCGCGGCGGGCGATGTCGCCGGAGGGGTTCGCGTACATGGCGGGCGGGGCGGGGACGGAGAGCACCGTGCGCGCCAACCGCGAGGCGTTCGAGCGCTGGCGCATCGTCCCGCGGATGCTGCGCGACGTGTCGGTGCGCGACACCTCCGTGGAGCTGTTCGGGGCGCGGCTCCCCGTCCCCCTCCTCCTCGCCCCCATCGGGGTGCTGGAGATGGCCCACCCCCAGGCCGACCTGGCGGTGGCCCGCGCCGCGGCCGCCGAAGGTGTGCCGATGATCTTCTCCAACCAGGCGTCGCATCCCATGGAGGCGTGCGCCCGGGCCATGGGCGACGCGCCCCGCTGGTTCCAGCTCTACTGGAGCCGCTCCGACGACCTGGTCGCCAGCTTCGTGCGCCGCGCCGAGGCGTGCGGCTGCTCCGCCATCGTGCTGACGCTGGACACCACCATGCTGGGGTGGCGCCCGCGCGACCTGGACCTGGGCTACCTCCCCTTCCTGCGGGGGATGGGGATCGCGCAGTACACCAGCGATCCCGTGTTCCGGGCCAGCCTGGCCGAGCCGCTGGACGCGCCCCCGGCCGAGAAGCCCGCCGTCAACCCGGCCTCGCTGGCCGCCTTCGCGGGGATGGTGCGCAGGTACCCGGGCGCCGGCCTGCGCGAGAGGCTGCGCACCGGCGCGCCGCGGGCCGCGGTGCAGCGCTTCATCGCCACCTACTCGCGTCCCTCGCTCACCTGGGACGACCTGGGCTTCCTCCGCGACCGCACCCGCCTCCCCATCCTCCTCAAGGGGATCCTGCACCCGGAGGACGCGCGCATGGCCCTGGAGCGGGGGATGGACGGCGTGGTCGTCTCCAACCACGGCGGGCGCCAGGTGGACGGGGCCGTCGCCGCGCTGGACGCGCTCCCCGGCGTGGTGGAGGCCGTGGGAGGCCGGGTCCCGGTCCTCTTCGACAGCGGCGTCCGCACCGGCGCCGACGTCTTCCGGGCGCTCGCGCTGGGCGCCACCGCCGTGTGCCTGGGGCGGCCCTACGCCTACGGGCTGGCCCTGGCGGGGGCGGACGGGGTGCGCGAGGTGATCCGCAACGTCGCGGCCGACTTCGACCTCACCCTGGGGCTCGCGGGGTGCGCATCCGCCGCCGGGATCGGCCGGGAGTCGCTGGCGCGCACGGGCGACGGCGCGTCGTAGCAGGAGGCGCCTTCCACCTGCACCGCGGCATCCTCCCCCTGACGTGCCGCGGCTGGCCTTCGTCGGCTACGACCCGTGGCTGTACTCGCGGCTCACCTCCGGGGTGGGCGCCCGCTGGCTCGCCGAGCACCTGCGCGGCGGCGCCTGCATCGTCCCCTTCACCTTCCACTACCTGGCCGAGCTGCTGGGCGACCTGGGAGCCCGCACGGTGCGCTCGCGCAACCCGCTCCGCGAGCCCGCCTCCTGACCGGGGGCACGAGACGACGGGCGGCGCCTACGCATGGCGCCGCCCGTTGCAATTCACCCCGCCGCTTGCACTTCCCCGCTCCCCCCAAACATCCGGCGGTGCGCCGCTCCACTCAGTCGGCCATCACCTTCTCCACGTACCCGTTGTCGGGGTTGCCGCCGCGCCGCAGCACGCGGTCCACGGTGCCGGGCCCGCGGTTGTAGGCGAGCAGCGCCAGGCGCTCGTCGCCGTCGTACTTGTCGATCAGGTCGCGCAGGTAGCCGAAGCCGATACGCAGGTTGGTCTCGCTGTCGCGCAGGTCCCGGTTGGTCGTCCCCGGCTCCAGCCAGCGCGCGGTGCGCGGCATGAGCTGCGTGAGCCCGACGGCGCCCACGTGGCTGGTGGCGCTGTTGCGGAACCCGCTCTCGGCGCGGACCAGCCCGAAGGCCAGCTCGGGCTCGATGTCGTTCTCCAGCGCCGCCTCCACGATGCTCTCGGCGAGCCGGTCGGTGACCGGGTACCCCTTCCGCTTGTACTTCTCGGCCAGGGACTTCGCCTTGATCTCGCTCTCGTCCACGGCGGCCACCCTGGCCGCCTCCAGCTTCAGCTCGGCGACCACGACGGGAGCCGCCATGTGCAGGGGCTCGGCCATCGCCACCGGGCGCCGGGAGGCGTCCGCCGTCGCCGCGCCCTTCTGGGCGATCCGCTCCGCCGTGATCCCCACCTGGGCCACCGCCACGGCGGCGAGCAGGGCCTTGACCCCCCGGCTTCGCAGCAGGCCGCGCACGCCCGTCCCGCGCAGCGTGTTCTGGTCGGTTCGGTTCTGCACTCGCTTCGTCTCCTGTCCGCGTCGAGACGAGGCGCGGAGGACAGTAGGTCCTGTCCGCCGCGTCTCGCCAGGCTGAGAATTCGACTTCGCACCAACAATATAACACGGATAAACATTTGCTGCAACTCATCTTAATGGTGTCGCCGGCGTGTCCGTGTTCGGATGTTTGCAGCGGGAGCGGGGGAGGACGAAGCAGACGGGGCGCCGCCTCCGTTGGGAGGCGGC
>DATABU010000846.1:0-3235 GCA_036259415.1 Longimicrobiaceae bacterium | reverse complement strand
CCCGCGCCGGAGTCCGGCGCGGGGCTCGTTTCGGTCGTGCGAAACGGGCTGCGAAGCCCCCGCCCCCGACTGGGCGCCCGCGTGAGGGATGCGAGCGCGAAGCGGCGAGACCCACAGTCGTATCGTGGGTCTCGCCTCCGTTGGGCAGCGTTGTTTGCTGCCCTACGGAGCCGCAGCCCGACCCGAGCGCCAGCGAGGGGCACGCCCAACCCCAGAGACGTTCAAACCCGCTCGACGCGGCCCCGGAATCAGGGCGCCCGCGCCTCCGACGACGAGACGAAGATCACGCCCTGTCCGTGGTCCAGCCCCCACCGGGCGGTCGCGGCCACCCCGTCGTAGTAGCGGATGAACCGGATGTCCGTGGTGGGGATCCAGCGGAGCGCGCCGACCCCGCCCACGCGGGACCCGTCCTGGTACACCAGCACCTCGGTGGGGCCGACGAAGCTGTCGGTCCCCCGGGGCACCATCCAGGCGGGGCGCAGCGCCGAGACCGCCTCGTGGGCGTTCCGGTAGCCGTGCTCCACGATCTGCTCGCGGGTGATGAGGTTCCGGTCGGTCCGGGGCGCGGCGCCGTCCGCGCCCCGCCCCGACGCGCAGGCGGCGCAGAGCGCGAGGGCGAGGACCGCGGCGGCCCGGCGTGCATGCCGGCGCATGGGGTCTCCGGTGCAGGGTGGAGGGCGCTACGCCCCGGCCAGGACCGGGAGCGGCTGCGCGGCGCCCGAGGCGAGGTAGGCGTTGGGGTCGTGCTGGAGCGCGCCCTCGGGCAGCCACTCCCAGAGCGGTCCCAGGTGCCGCCGGACCTGGTCGGCCAGCACGTGCGGGACCTCGCGAGTCTCGCCCTCGAGGAACGAGCGCAGCTGCGGGTCCTCGTCCAGCCAGCGCCGCATCCTGCGGTGGTATCCCAGCCGGTTGCTGCGCTCCGAGGAGAGCCCCCGGAACAGCTGCTCCCAGGCGATGTAGGAGCGCCGGTTCGCGTACAGCCTGCGGGACAGCGCGCGCGCCGAGAAGGCGTGGTCGAAGGTGTCGATCACGTGGTCGTAGAACTCCGTCCAGGCGTAGTTCCGCGGCCGCACGTTCATGGACTGCACCAGGTCCAGGAAGTGGAAGGGGACCGGGAGCACGCGCCCGTCCCGCTGGTAGTCCAGGTTCAGCGTCGCGTTGCGCCCGAACGCAGAGAGCAGCGCGAAGTGGGGGTACACCCCCGGGGCCAGCTCCACGAAGCGCTTGGTCAGCTCGAACGGCTCCGGCCCCTCGTCCGCGTCCAGCCCGAAGATCAGGTTGCACTGCGTGTAGGGTACGTACTCGTTCACCATGTTGGCCTGCTCCGCCACCGCCCGCACCTTCTCCATCCCCCGCACCGAGCGCATCCGCGACTTGTCGCCGATGTCGAACCACGACTCGATCCCCGGGGCGATGGCCTTGAACGCGTTGCGCTTGAGCCGCTTGAGGTTGTCCTCCTTGAGGAGCGAGAGCGAGGTCTCGGCGACGAAGGTGACGCTCCCCGGGGGCACCGCCTCCTCGATGGCGTCCAGGTACTCGTCGAAGCGGATGCCGAAGTTGGGGTCGTGCCACACCGCGACCGAGCGCGGCAGCCGCATCTCGCGGAAGAAGCGGAGGTCGTCCCGCAGCCCCTCGAACTCCAGCGGCTGGTAGGGGACGGTGGAGTCGATGCAGAAGCTGCACCGGTACGGGCACCCCAGGCTGCCGAGGAAGGGCACCAGCTTCAGCACCTTCGCCTGCTCCATGGCGGGCGCCAGGAACTTCCAGCGCTGCCGCAGCCCCGGGAGCGAGGCGGGCTGCGACGCCGCCGAGAGGTGCACGCCCAGCGGCCGGTGCTGCGAGGCGTCCCGGAGGATGTCGCACACCAGCGCGCGGTCGCAGAAACCGACCACGTAGTCGAAGTAGCGGCGCGCGTCCTCGGGATACGAGCGCGCGTGCGGCCCCCCGAGCACGGTGGGGACCCCGCGGCTGCGGTGGTACGCGCTCAGCGCGTAGGCCAGCAGGGCGGCCTGGGAGAAGGCGTTCACGAAGAGGAGGTCCAGCCCGTCGGGAAGCCCGCCGGCGAGGAGCTCCGGCCCGGACATGTAGGCGAAGTGGACCTCGTGCCCCTCTTCCTCGCACCAGACCCCCACCACCTGGGGCATGATGCTGGTGTTGTTGGCGCGCATTAGGCGCGAGTAGCCGTTGCGGGGCGGCTCCTTGCCGAGTAGGTCGACGATCCCGATGCGCATGGTGCTCCTCCGGCGGCGTGTGGTCGCGGGGCTTCCCGCTCACACCGTAGGCCCGCCGGCCGCCGGAGGCAAGCAAATCGTTGCGCGGGGAGGCGATCCGGGGCTCAGGCCACCTCCGGCGCGGCGAACCTGCGCGCCACCAGGAGCGCGGTGGCGCCGCGCAGGCGGGCGTCGCCGCCGTCCGTATCTGGGCGAGGGCGCAGGCGATGGGGGCGTTCTCGGTGAAGACGCGCAGCCCGACGCGCGACGAGAGCATCTCGCGCATGTCCACGTTGCGCCATCCCAGCGCGGGCGAGTTGAGGATGCGCCCGCCGCGCAGGTCCACCATCCCCGGCACCACCAGCCCGATCCCCTCGCAGTCGCCCAGCCCGGAGTGCCGCCGCAGCAGCCCGGTCACCCGCTCCGCGATCATGTCGGTGAGCCGCTCCGGGTCGGCCACCGTGGCGAGGGTGTCCATGGCGATCTGCTGCCCCCCGAGGTCCGAGAGCAGGACGCAGGTGCTGCTGAAGCGGACGTCGATGGCGACCACCAGGCGGTCGCGGGTGCGCACGTGCAGCATCATGGGCCGGCGACCCCGCGGCGACGACGCGAGCGCGCCCTCGTAGAGGATCCCCTCCTCCAGCAGGTCGCCCACCAGCGCGCCCACCGTCGCCCGGCTCAGCGAGGTGAGCCGCGCCAGCTCCGCCCGGGAGATGGGCTGGCGCTCCCGCACCAGGTTCAGCACGATCTTGCGGTTGATCTCGCGCTGCGTGGTGCCCGTGGCGCGCTGGAACTTCTTCGTGTTGATCTTGCGCATCGCCGCCGAAATCCCCCGTTCGCAGCGTCAACGCGGCACGTTCGCCGGCCAAAGACAGCGCCCCCGCCGGGAAGTCCCGGCGGGGGCGCTGTCCGCTGCGTGCTGCGGGTTGGGACCGCACCCGGCTCGCCTGAGGCTCGCCACCCTCTCCCATGTATGGGAAGGGATGGGCTTCGGTGCGTCGCGGTCGGGAGCGGGGCGGGTCTCC
>DATABU010000845.1:0-1552 GCA_036259415.1 Longimicrobiaceae bacterium | reverse complement strand
GCGGCGGCGGGCGCGCGGGCGCCGGCGCCGGCAGCGCGCGCCCCGCTCCTCCCGGCCGCCGACGTCCAGGCGCCGGCGAGCGAGGTGGTCGTCAGCTCCCCGCTCTACCGCTACACCTTCTCCACCCGCGGCGCCTCCCTGGTGGGCGCGGAGATGCTCCGCTACGCCTCCGCCCTCCGCGACGGCGAGCCAGTGGACCTGGTGCCCGCCGGCATGGACGACTTCCTGTCCCACAGGCTGGTCACGGGCGGGGACACCACGGACCTGCGGGGGCTCCCCTTCCAGGCCAGCGCCCCCGCGCTCCAGCTCGCCGAGGGGACCGGGCCGCAGCAGCTCCGCTTCACCTACGCGGCGCCGGGGGGGACCGCGGTGGAGCTGGTCTACACCTTCAGCCCCGACAGCTACCTGGTGGAGGTCGCCGGCCGGGTGGTCGGGGCGGGGGCGGGCGCGCAGCTCGTCACCGACCTGGGCACCGGGCTCGCGGCGCACGAGGCCGACCCGGCGCGCTTCCGCAACGACGTGGCGGCGATCGCGCTCGTGGCCGACGACGGCGTGGAGGTCCTCCCCTTCCACGACGTGGAGGGGAGCGCCGGGCTGGCGGGGCCGCTCACCTGGGCCGCGGTCAAGGACAAGTACTTCCTGGCCGCCCTGGTCGCCGGCGACCGGCCGGCGTTCTCGGGGCTCACGGTCCGCCAGCTCCCGCAGGCCCGCGTGGTCACCGGCGCCGGGGCGGACGCCGACACGGCGCTCCTCCCCCGCGCGCGGACCCTGGTCTCGCTCCCGCTGGGCGCGGACGGCGCATTCGGCTACGGCGCGTACCTGGGGCCGCAGGAGCACGGGCGCCTGGTGGCCGTGGGGTACGAGCTGGACGACGTGAACCCTTACGGCTACCGCTGGCTCCGCCCCGTGGTCCGTCCCATCGCCGCGGCAACGCTCTGGGCCGTGCGCGAGCTGCACGAGACCCTGGGGGTCTCGTACGGCTGGGTGCTCATCGTCATCGGGGTGCTCGTCAAGCTCCTCCTGTGGCCGCTGAACGCCAAGGCCATGCGGGCGCAGATGAAGAACATGGCGGTGCAGCCGCTGGTGCAGGAGATCCAGACCAAGTACAAGAACGAGCCGCAGAAGCAGCAGGAGGAGATGATCCGGCTGTACAAGGAGCACGGGTTCAACCCGGTGGCCGGGTGCCTCCCGCTGCTCATCCCCATGCCGATCTTCATCACCCTGTACTTCGTCTTCCAGAGCGCCATCGAGTTCCGTGGGGTGCCGTTCTGGTGGCTCCCCGACCTGTCGCAGCGGGACCCGTACTACGTGATGCCGCTCCTCTTCATCGGGTCCACCTTCCTGCTGCAGTGGATCAGCACCAAGCTGAGCGGGATGGAGACCAACCCGCAGATGAAGATGATGATGTACTTCATGCCCATCATGATGGGCGCCTTCTTCATCACGCTGGCCTCGGGGCTGAACCTGTACTACACGGCCAGCAACCTGGCCGGCCTCCCGCAGCAGGTGCTGATCGCGCGCGAGCGGAAGCGCGCCACCGAGGAGATGAAGG
>DATABU010000844.1:0-2968 GCA_036259415.1 Longimicrobiaceae bacterium | reverse complement strand
GCTGGCGCGGGAGGACGCGCCCGGAGACCGGCGCCTGGTGGCCTACGTGGTCCCGGGCACGGACGTCGTCGAGGAAGCCGGCGGCGGCAAGGAGCAGGTGTCCGAGTGGGAAACGCTCTTCGACGACACCTACGCGCAGGGCGAGGGCGAAGAAGATCCGACCCTGACGCTGAAGGGGTGGAACAGCAGCTACACGGGCGAGCCGATCCCGCGCGAGGAGATGCGCGCGTGGGTGGAGCACACGGCGGAGCGCATCCTGGCGCTGCGTCCGGAGCGGGTGCTGGAGGTCGGGTGCGGGACGGGGCTGCTGCTGTTTCGCGTGGCGCCGCACACGCAGGCGTACCACGGGACCGACTTCTCGGGGGTGGCGCTGGAGCACATCCGCCGGCATGCCGCGGGGCTGCCGCAGGTTTCGCTCTCCGTGCGCGAGGCCGACCAGCTGGAAGACTACGCGGGAGCGGAGTTCGACCTGGTGGTCGTCAACTCGGTCGCGCAGTACTTCCCGGACCTGGACTACCTGCTGCGGGTGCTTGAGGGCGCGGCCGCGGCGGTGCGGCCGGGCGGGCGGATCTTCGTGGGGGACGTGCGGAGCCTGCCGCTGCTGGGGGCGTTCCACGCTTCCGTGGAGCTCGCCCGGGCACCGGAGGGGCTGCCGATCGAGCAACTGCAGGCGCGGGTGCGGCGGGGAATGGCCGAGGAGCAGGAGCTGCTGCTGGATCCGGCGCTGTTCGAGGCGGTGCGCGCGCGCATCCATCGCCTCGGCCGCGTCGAAGTGCAGGTGAAGCGGGGTGAGTACGACAACGAGGTCTCCCGCTTCCGCTACGACGTCGTCCTCCACCTGGACGTGGTGCCCGCCGCTGCGGCACCCGTCGTCCGGGAGTGGAGCGGCGAGGACGCGGTCGGCCTGCGGGCGCTGGCGGAGGGGAGCGCGTCGGCGCTGCTCGTCCGTGGCGTGCCCGACGCGCGGGTCCGCGAGCACGTCCGCGCGTACGAGCTGGTATCGGCCGGCGGTGGATGCGGAGCGGCCATGGGAGAGCTACGCCAACGACCCGCAGTGGGGCCGCCGCATGCGTGCGCTCGTCCCCGCGCTTCGCGAGGCCGCGCGGGCCCGGCTGCCGGAGTACATGGTGCCGGGCGCGTTCGTGGTGCTGGAGGCATTCCCCGTCACCGCCAACGGCAAGGTGGACCGCGGGGCGCTGCCCGCGCCCGACACGCCCGGCTCGCGCGGGGAGACGTACGTGCCCCCGCGCACGCCGGGCGAGGCGCGGATGGCGGAGATCTGGGCGGAGGTGCTGGGGGTGGAGCGGGTGGGGACGGAGGACCACTTCTTCGACCTGGGAGGGCACTCGCTGCTCGCCACGCAGCTGGTGTCGCGGGTGCGGGAGGCGTTCCGGACCGAGCTGCCGCTGCGGGTGGTGTTCGAGGCGCCGACGCTGGCGGAGCTGGTAAGCCGTGTGGAGGCGCTCCGGGCGGAGACGCTCGGCGACGCCGGAGCCCCGCCGCTGGTGCCGGTGCCGCGCGACGGCTCGCCGTTGCCGCTGTCCTTCGCGCAGCAGCGGCTCTGGTTCCTGGCACAGCTGGGCACGGCGAGCGCGGCGTACCACGTGGCGTGGCAGGTGCGGCTGCGGGGCAAGCTGGACGGCGGCGCGCTGGCGCGGGCGCTGGAGCGGATCGTGACGCGGCACGAGTCGCTGCGCACGACCTTCCCCGCGGTGGACGGCGAGCCGCAGCAGCGGATCGCGCCCGCGGACGAGCACGGCTTCACCCTGCTGGACCACGACTTCACCGGGCGCCCGGACGCGGAGGGGGAGCTGCGGCGCCTGGCGATGGAGGAGGCCGCGGCGCCGTTCGACCTGGCGGTGGGGCCGCTGGTGCGTGGCCGGCTGGTGCGGATGGGGGCGGAAGACCACGCGCTGCTGCTGACGATGCACCACGTGGTGAGCGACGGGTGGTCGATCGGCGTGGTGCACCGCGAGCTGGGTGCGCTGTACGCCGCCTTCGCGCGCGGCGAGGGAGATCCCCTCCCGCCGCTCCCGGTGCAGTACGCGGATTACGCGGCGTGGCAGCGCCGGCGGCTGGCTGGCGCGGCGCTGGAGGCGCAAGGAGAGTACTGGAGCGAAACGCTGGCGGGCGCCCCGGAGCTGCTGGAGCTCCCCGCCGACCGCCCCCGCCCGCCGCGGCAGGATTTCGCCGGCGCGTCGGTAGAGGTGGAGCTTGACCCGGAGCTTGCGGCGGCGCTGAAGGCGCTGGCGCAGCGAAACGGCGCCACGCTGTTCATGACGGTGCTGGCGGGGTGGGCGGTGGTGCTCGCCCGCCTGTCGGGACAGCACGACGTGGTGGTGGGGACGCCGTCCGCGGGCCGCGGGAGCGGCGAGATCGAGGGGCTGATCGGGTTCTTCGTCAACACGCTGGCGCTGCGGGTGGACCTCTCCGGCGCGCCGTCGGTGGCGCAGCTGCTGGGGCGCGTGCGCGAGCGGGCGCTGGAGGCGCAGCGGAACCAGGACCTCCCCTTCGAGCAGGTGGTGGAGCGGGTGCGGCCCGCAAGAAGCCTGGCGCACACGCCGATCTTCCAGGCGATGCTGGGATGGCAGGAGCTCCCCGGCGGCGAGATGGAGCTGCCGGGCGTGGCGGCGGCGCCGCTGGACGGAATGGAGGGCAGGCCGGCGGCGTTCGACCTGTCGCTGGACCTTGCGCCGCGCGGCGGGGGGATCGCGGGCGAGGTGACCTACGCCACCGCCCTCTTCGACCGGGTGACGGTGGAGCGGTACGTCGGCTACCTGCGGCGCGTGCTGGAAGAGATGGCCGCCGACGACGCGAAGCCGGTGGACCGGCTGGACCTGCTCTCCGCGGCCGAGCGCCGGCGGGTGGTGGAGGAGTTCAACGCGGGGCGTTTGATGGACCCGCGCGAAGGGTTCGTGCACGAGCGGTTCCAGGCGCAGGTGGAGCGCACGCCCGGCGCGGCGGCACT
>DATABU010000843.1:0-8998 GCA_036259415.1 Longimicrobiaceae bacterium | reverse complement strand
CCGCCTGCCGCGCGGCCGAGTCCGCGGAGGCGCCCCGCGCGCGTATGGTCCAGGTGGTCCGCGGGCTCGGCTTCCCCGAGTCCGTCCGGTACGACCCGGAGCAGGACGTGTTCTTCGTCTCCAACATGAACGGGCCCGGCTCCCGCAAGGACGGGAGCGGCTACATCGTGCGTGCGGCGGCGGGGGATGTGCGCCGGATGGAGGTGTTCGTCCAGGGCGGGAGGAACGGCGCCACCCTGCACGCGCCCAAGGGGATGGCGATCCAGGGCGACACCCTCTGGGTGGCCGACGTTGACGTGCTGCGCGGCTTCCACCGGCGCACCGGCGCGCCTGTCGCGGAGGTGGACCTGCGCCCGCACCGCGCCGTGCTGCTGAACGACGTGGCCGCGGGGCCCGACGGGTCGCTCCGGGTGACGGACACCGGGATCGCCATGACCGCGAAGGGCGTGATCTACCGCGGTGGGGACCGGGTCTTCGCCGTGGGGCCGGGGCGCGCCGTGTCCGTGCAGGCGGCGGGTCCGGGGCTGGGCCGGCCCAACGGGATCACCTGGGACCCGGAGGGGCGCCGCTGGATCGTGGTGTCGTTCCACCCCTTCCGCAGCGAGGTGTACGCGCTCCCCGCCGGCGGGCCGGCGGCGCGGCGGACGATCCTGGCCGTGGGGCCGGGCCGCTTCGACGGGGTGGAGCGCCTGCCGGACGGGCGGCTGCTCGTCACCGCCTGGAGCGACTCCAGCCTGCACGTGTTCGACGGCGCCCGGGGCGAGCGGGTGATCCGCGGCCTCTGGCAGCCCGCGGACCTGGGGGTGGACACCCGCCGCGGCCGCGTCGCCATCCCCTTGGTGCTGCAGGGCCGGGTGGAGGTGTGGGAGCTCCCGCGCGGGCGGGAGGGCGGTTGACGCGCGCGGCGCGGGTGGGCGCCCTGGCCGCCGCGCTGGCGCTGGCGGCCGGGGCGTGCAAGGAGCGGGTGCCCCGCGAGGATCCCAAGTACCCGCGCGACCTGCTCAGGGACGCGGCGGTGCCGCTCCAGCCCCCGGACGCCGCGCTCCCCCCGGAGCCGGGACGGGCGCGCCCCGCCGCCGCGGCGTTCCGCGCCCAGGACGGGCAGTGGGTCATGCCGCTCGGCGACTACGCGGGGACCCGCTACAGCGGGCTGGACCAGATCACGACCGCCAACGTGGGCGAGCTGAAGCTGGCCTGGCACTACGACCTGAAGCTGGCCCGCGGGCAGGAGGCCACGCCGCTGGTGGTGGACGGCACCATGTACGTGGTGACCTCCTTCCCCAACCTGCTCTACGCCTTCGACCTCGCCCGCCCCGGCCCGGCGGTGAAGTGGGTCTACGACCCGGAGCCCGCACGCGCCTCGCAGGGGGTGGCCTGCTGCGACCACGTGAACCGCGGCGCCGCGTACGCCGGCGGCCGCCTCTTCTACGCCACGCTGGACAACGTGGCGGTGGCGGTGGACGCGCAGTCGGGGCGGGAGCTGTGGCGCACGCGCCTCGGCGACATCCACCGGGGCGAGACCATGACCATGGCGCCCCTCGTGGTCCGCGGCCGGGTGTTCTTCGGCAACAGCGGCGGCGAGTTCGGGGTGCGCGGCTGGGTGAAGGCGCTGGACACCGCCACCGGCGCCGTGGCGTGGACGGCGTACGCCACCGGCCCGGACGCCGAGGTGCTCATCGGCCCCGGGTTCCGGCCCTTCTACGCCAAGGACCGGGGGCGCGACCTGGGCGTCGCCACCTGGCCGGCGGGGCACTGGAAGATCGGCGGCGGCACCATGTGGGGGTGGCTCAACTACGACCCCGAGCTGGACCTGCTCTACTACGGCACCGCCAACGCGGCGCCCTGGAACCCCGAGCAGCGCCCGGGCGACAACAAGTGGACGGCCACCCTGTTCGCGCGGCGCCCCGACACCGGCGAGGCGGTGTGGGCCTACCAGTGGGACCCGCACAACGTGTTCGACTGGGACGGGGTGAACGAGAGCACGCTGCTGGACATGCCGGTGGACGGCGAGATGCGCCGCGTGCTGGTGCGCGCGGAGCGCAACGGCTTCGTGTACGTGATCGACCGCGCCACGGGCGAGGTGCTCTCCGCCACCCCGTACGTGCACAGCACGGTGGTGAAGGGGGTGGACACCCGCTCCGGGCACCCCATCCTGGACCTGGACAAGAAGCCGGGCTACGGGCGCACGGTGCACGGCATCTGCCCCGCCGTCCCCGGCGCCAAGGACTGGGAGCCCACCGCCTTCTCGCCGCGCACCGGGCTGCTCTACATCCCCGCCAACAACCTGTGCATGGACGTCGAGGGGATGGAGGCCAACTACATCGCAGGCACCCCGTACATGGGGGCCAGCGTGAAGATGTACCCCGGGCCGGGGAAGCACCGCGGCGAGGTGATCGGCTGGGACCCGGTGAACCGCCGCAAGGTGTGGACGATCAAGGAGAAGTTCGTCACCTGGAGCGGCCCGCTGGCCACCGGGGGCGACCTGGTCTTCTACGGCACCATGGACCGCTGGCTCAAGGCGGTGGATGCGCGCACCGGGCGGCTCCTCTGGCAGTACCGGACGGCGACGGGGATCATCGCCCCGCCCATCAGCTACCGGGGGCCGGACGGGAAGCAGTACGTGGCGGTGCTCTCCGGGCCCGGGGGGTGGGCGGGGGCGGTGGTGTCGGTGCCGCTGGACCCGCGCGACCAGACGGCGGGCAAGGGCTTCGCCAACGCCATGGCCGACCTCCCGGAGTACACCGGGCGCGGTGGACACCTGTACGTCTTCGCGCTGCCATGAGGGGGCTGCTCCTGGCGCTCGCCGCGGGCGTCGTCCTGGCCGGGTGCAAGCGTCACGACCGGTTCGCCGATGCGCGGCACGTCACGCAGGCGGAGGACCCACGCGACCAGGCGCCGCGGGTGCAGCCCGGCCCCGCGCCGCCGGAGCCGGAGGCGTTCCGGGCGCGGGCGCTCCCCGTCCGCAACCCGTACGAGGGCGACGCGAAGGCCATCCAGGAGGGGCGGCGCCTCTACCGGTGGATGAACTGCAACGGCTGCCACGCCGAGGGAGGCGGCTCCATCGGCCCGCCGCTCTGGGACGACCAGTGGCGCTACGGGGGGCGCGGCATCGACATCGCCGAGTCCATCCTGCACGGGCGCCCGGACGGGATGCCCCGCTTCGCCGGCCACCTCCCGGAGGACCAGGTGTGGAAGATCGTGGCCTACGTGCAGTCGCTGGAGCCGCGCGGCGGACCCTACCACGCGGGGGTGAAGTGACCGCGGCCCGCGGCGGGGCCCGCCTGGCTGCGGGGGCGGCGTGCGCCCTGGCGCTGGCGGGGTGCCTGCGCGACCTGGACCCGTACCTGGACGAGGGCCGGCGCCACACCGTGGCCGGCGGCGAGCCGGGCGCCGCGCCCGAGGCCATGCGCCGCTACGGGTGCGTGAGCTGCCACACCGTTCCGGGGGTGCGCGGGGCGGACTCGCGGGTGGGGCCGCCGCTCGCGGGGTGGTCGCGCCGGCGCTTCATCGCGGGGCGGGTGCCCAACGAGCCCGACGAGCTGGTCCGCTGGATCCTGCACCCGCAGGGGATCAAGCCGGGGACGGCCATGCCGGACATGGGCGTGTCCGACCAGGACGCCCGCGACATCGCCGCGTACCTGTTCACGCTCCGCTGACGATGCCGAGAGCTCCCGCGACCGCCGCCCCGCTCCGCCGCCGCGCCGCGGCCTGCGCCCTGCTCCCGGCGCTGCTGGGCGGGTGCGTGGGGACTGGCGTGCAGGACGTGCTCGCCCCCACCGGGCCGCAGGCGGCGCGCATCGCGGACTGGTTCTGGATCAGCTACGCGCTGGCGGTGGCCGTGTTCGTGGCGTTCGCCGCTATCCTGGCGTACGGGCTGCTCCGCGCGCGCCGTCGGGAGCGGCGGGGCGAGCCGGCGGAGCTCCCCCCCTCGCACGGGCGCGGCCTGGTGATCTGGGGCGGGATCGTGGTCCCCACCGCCATCCTGCTCACGCTGCTGGTGCTCAGCGCGTACACCGACCGGCGGATCTCGCGGCTGGGGCGGGGGCCGGGGGAGCACCCCGTCACCATCCAGGTGGTGGGGCACCAGTTCTGGTGGGAGGTCCGCTACCGCGACCCGGCCAACCCGCACCGCGAGTTCACCACGGCCAACGAGCTGCGCGTCCCGGTGGGGCGGCCGGTGCGCCTGGTGCTGAGCGCGCGCGACGTGATCCACTCCTTCTGGGTGCCCAACCTGCACGGCAAGATGGACCTGATCCCCGGCCGCACCAACGACCTGGTGCTCCAGGTGGACGAGCCGGGCGTGTACCGCGGCCAGTGCGCGGAGTTCTGCGGGACGCAGCACGCGAAGATGGCGATGCTGGTGGAGGCGCTCCCCCCGGCGGAGTTCGCCGCATGGTGGGAGCGGCAGCTCCGCCCCCACCCCACCCCGGTGGACTCCGCGCTGGCGCGGGGGCACGACGTGTTCATGCAGAACGGGTGCGGGCTGTGCCACTCCATCCGCGGCACCGAGGCGCACGGGAGCGTGGCGCCGGACCTGTCGTACTTCGGGGAGCGCCGCACCATCGCGGCCGGCACGCTCCCCAACACGCGCGGGCACCTGGGCGGGTGGATCTCCGACCCGCAGGCCATCAAGCCGGGGAACCGGATGCCGGCCGTCCCGCTGGAGGGCGACGACCTCCGGGCGCTCCTCAGCTATCTCCACAGCCTCAGGTAAGCGGAGGACCCCCGTGGCCACCCTCGACCCCGCCCTCGCCCCGGACACGCCCGCGGGGGACCTGCACCTGCTGGAGCGGACGTGGAGCGCGCCCCGCGGGCTCGGGGGGTGGTTCATGCACGTGAACCACCGCCGCATCGGCCGGCGCTACATCGCCACGGGGCTCGCGCTCTTCCTGCTGGCGGGGCTGGAGGCGCTCGCCATCCGCACCCAGCTGGCGGTGCCGGAGAACGACTTCCTGGGCCCGGAGGCGTACCGGCAGGTGTTCACCATGCACGGCGCCACGATGATGTTCCTGTTCGCGGTGCCCATCATGGAGGGGATCGGCATCTACCTGGTGCCGCTGATGATCGGGGCGCGCGACATGGCGCTCCCCCGGCTGAACGCCTTCGGCTACTGGATGTACCTGATCGGCGCCGTCACGCTGTACGCGGCCTTCTTCCTGGGGGTGGCGCCCAACAGCGGCTGGTTCAACTACCCGCCGCTCTCCCGCCGGGAGCACGAGCTCACCATCGGGATCGACGTCTGGTGGGTGGTGGTGAGCATGCTGGAGGTGGCCGCGCTGGTGGGGGCGGTGGGGCTGATCGTCACCATCTTCAAGATGCGCGCGCCGGGGATGTCGCTGAACCGGATGCCCATCTTCGTGTGGTCCATCCTGGTGATGGCGTTCATGATCGTCTTCGCCATGCCGACGCTCATGACCACCAGCATCTTCCTGGGGCTGGACCGGATGGTGGGGGCGCACTACTTCGACCCGGCGGGGATGGGCGACCCGCTCCTCTGGCAGCACATCTTCTGGTACTTCGGGCACCCCGAGGTCTACATCATGTTCGTCCCGGGGCTCGGGATGGTGTCCATGGTGGTGGCCACCATGTCGCGCCGCCCCGTCTACGGGTACACGGCGGTGGTGCTGTCGCTGATCGCCACGGGGATCCTCTCCTTCGGGCTCTGGGTGCACCACATGTACGCCACCGGGCTCCCCCGGCTGGGGACCAGCCTGTTCACCGCGGCCAGCATGCTGGTCACCCTCCCCACCTCGGTGCAGTTCTTCTGCTGGACCGCCACCTTCTGGGGCGGGCGCCCGCGCTTCACCACGGCGCTGCACTTCGTCCTGGGCTTCCTGGTCATCTTCCTGATCGGCGGGATCACCGGGGTGCAGCTGGGCTCCGTGCCCTTCGACCTGCAGGTGCACGACACCTTCTTCGTGGTGGCGCACTTCCACTACGTGCTGCTGGGCGGGGTGGTGTTCCCCCTGTTCGCCGGGATCTACTACTGGTGGCCCAAGGTGACGGGGCGGCTCCTCTCGGAGCGGCTGGGGAAGCTGAACTTCTGGCTGATGTTCCTTGGGGTGCACCTGGCCTTCTGGCCGCAGCACCACCTGGGCTTCATGGGGATGCCGCGGCGCGTCTACACCTACCTGGCGGAGATGGGGTGGGGGACGCTGAACCTGCTCTCCACCGTGGGCGCCTTCACGGTGGCGGCCGGCGTCGGGGTCTTCCTGGTGAACGCGGCGGTCAGCCTGCGCCGCGGCGCCCCGGCGGGGGACGACCCTTGGGCGGCGGAGTCGCTGGAATGGAGCACGTCGTCGCCGCCGCCGCCCTACAACTTCCGCCTCGTCCCCACGGTGCGGAGCCGCACCCCGCTCTGGGACCCGGACCGCGCCGAGCAGCCCGTGGTGGTGGGGCTGCGGGACGACCAGCGCGAGGCGCTCTCCACCACGCTCCTGGACGCGCGCCCGGACCACCGGGTGGTCCTCCCGGGGCCCACGATCATCCCCTTCGTGGCGGCGCTGGCGGCGGCGACCCCGTTCGTGGGCGTGCTCTTCGGGCTGCACTGGGTCCCCATCGGGGCGGCGCTCACCTTCCTGGCGTTCACCGCCTGGAACTGGCCGCACCACCTGGGCACGCGCCTGGAGCCGGAGGGCGGGCCGGAGCACCGGCTGGCCGCCGCGGAGCGCGCGCGCGAGGAGGCGGAGAAGGCCCGCGGGGAGGAGGTGCGGCGGTGAGCGCGCGCATGGTGCTGGACGTCTCGGAGTACCCCTCGCTGGTGCAGGGCCCGCGCGGCGGGCTCTGGTGGGGGATGGCGGGGCTGGTCCTGGTGGAGGTGGTGCTGTTCACCACGCTGATCGCCACCTACTACTACCTCAAGTTTCTCAACCCGCACTGGCCGCCGGCGGGGGAGCCGCTCCCCAAGCTGCTCCTCCCCACCGTCAACACGGCGATCCTGGTGGGGAGCAGCTTCGCCATCTACTACGCGGACACCTCCATCAGCGAGCGGGGCGACAAGCGGGGGATGACCGTCGGGCTGGTACTCTCCCTCCTGCTCGGGCTGACCTTCCTGGTGCTCAAGGGGGTGGAGTACGCGCAGGTGGAGTACTTCTGGGACAGCCACGCGTACGGCTCCATCGTGTGGACCATGATCGTCTTCCACTCGTCGCACGTGCTCTCGGTGGTGCTCAAGACGGTGGTGGTGCTGGCGCTGGCCGCGAAGGGCCACTGGACGCGCGAGCGCTGCCAGGGGATCAAGGTGAACGGGCTGTACTGGCACTTCGTGGTGGTGATCTGGATCCCGCTGTACCTGACCATCTACTGGACGCCCCGGATCCACGGATGAGCGAGCCCTCCGCCACCGCCGCCGAGGAGCGGTTCACGCAGCCGCGCGGGCTGGCGCGCCTCTGGTACGCGGTGCTGGTCGGCGCGGCCGCGTGGAAGCTGCAGCTGGTGGTGAACTACGCCCTCGTCCCCTACGCCTGCTGGCAGCGCGCGGAGTGGATGCTGCACGTCGCGTCCTTCGTCCCCATGCTGCTGGCGGCCACCGGGGGGTGGGTGGGGTGGAAGATCTGGAAGGAGACGGGGGAGGGCACGGACACCGCGCTCGGCGGTCCGGAGGGGCGCAGCCGCTTCATGGCGCTCTCGGCCATGGCGCTGAGCGCCCTCTTCGTGCTGGTGATCCTGGGGCAGTGGATCCCCGACCTGCTGCTCGGCGCCTGCGACGGGATCTCGTGAGATGCGCGCCGCGCTGAAGCTCTGGCTCCTCGTCCTGCTCCTCGCCGCGGCCGCGTGCAAGCCGCCGCGCTCCCCGCGAGAGGTGTCCGAGGCGCGCGTCACCGGCGAGTGGACGGCGCACTCAGTGGCCGCGGGGGCGCCGCTGGACACGGGAAACCTGGCGTGGAGCCTCGCGCTCGTCGAGCGCGAAGCGGGGAAGGTGGACGGCCGCGGCTCTCTGCGGCGCGGCGGAGAGGCCGCCCCCTTCGGGATCCACGGGCAGCGGGCGGAGCACGAGATCACGCTGGAGTGGGCGCTGCCCGGGGAGACGGTGAAGTTCCACGGGAGCGTCGTGGACGCCCGCACCATCGTGGGCGAGGTGTGGATGCGGGGCGACACGCTCCCGGTGAGCTTCACCCGGGAGTAGCCGCCCCGGGCCGCGCCCGCACCCTGCGGAGCACCTCCCCCACGGCCGCGACGGCGAGCACCCCCACCACCACCGTGACGGTGTCCCTCGGCGTGGGGTGGAAGGTGCCGAGCGAGGCGAGCAGCGTGGTGGACGCGGCGGGCGGGTGCGAGGCGCGGAGCGCCATCTCCAGGGCGGCGGCGAGCGCCAGCGCCAGGACCGACGCGCCCACCCGGGCCGGGGTCAGGTGCCCCAGCTCGAACACCGACTTCTCCATGGCGATCCCGAAGAGCGCCACCGCCAGGAAGGCCGACCCCAGCCCCACCAGGTGCGAGACCACCACGTTGTACGGGCGGGCGGAGGGGTGGTCGGGGTCGTGGGCCTGCGTGAGCGCGGTGGGCCCCAGGCTGGGGAAGAGCGCCGGCCGCCCCAGGGCGAGCCCCACCAGCCCGGGGACCAGGGCGATGATCGCGGTCGCCAGGGGCGTCCACACGCCGTCCGGCACCCGGCTGAGGGCGGAGCGGGGCTCCGCGGGGGGCTCAGTCTTCGGCACGGGGCCCCGCGGTGTCGGGCGGGGGCGGGGCCGCCGTGTCGCGCGCGGCGGGCGCGCCCACGGGGCCGCACGCCTCCGGTCTGCCGCCGCGGCCGTAGACCACCACGTGCGGCGCGCGCAGCAGGCTGTCCACGGGGAAGGGGAGGTCGCTCGCCGCCGCCCCCCGCCCCAGCGAGTCGGCGCTCACCGGGTGCAGCGGGGCCACCGTCGGGCCCACCCGGGCGCAGACCCCCAGGCGGACGGCGCCGTCGTAGGTGATCCCCGGCGCCCCGCCCGAGAGCGCCACCGAGACCGAGGCGCCCCGCCCCGCGGTGGCGGCCCGGCCGCTCCCCCGGAGCCGC
>DATABU010000842.1:0-8061 GCA_036259415.1 Longimicrobiaceae bacterium | reverse complement strand
GCTGCGCAGCCGCCTCGCCCCAACCGCACCGGTCCCTTGAGCGAAGCCTTCCCCGACGCCGGGCTCGCCCCCGGCGAGCCCCCGCCCCGCGTGCTGATCGCCGAGGACGACCCCGCCTCGGCGTCCATGCTGCGGGTGATGCTGCAGCGGGCCGGCTACGAGGTGGCGCTGGCGCCGGACGGCCCCACCGCGCTGCGGCTGCTGGAGGAGGAGGAGGTCCCGGACGTGCTCCTGCTCGACTGGATGCTCCCCGGGATGTCCGGGCTGGAGGTGTGCCACCGGGTGCGGCAGCGCTGGGACGCCTACGCGCTCCCCATCCTGATGGTCACCGCCAAGACCGACGCGGAGAGCATCTACGCCGCCTTCGACGCGGGGGCCAGCGACTACATCGCCAAGCCCTTCCGCGGGGCGGAGCTCCGGGCCCGCATCGCCGCGCAGATCCGCACCCGGCGCCTGGCCGAGGAGCGCCGCCGCATCGAGGAGCATCTGCGCGAGAGCGACAAGCTCTCCTCTCTGGGGCTGCTGGCGAGCGGGGTGGCGCACGACCTCAACAACCCGCTGGCGAGCATCAGCGGCTACGCGCAGCTCCTCCTCCGCGGCGAGGCGGACGCGGAGCGCGCCGAGGACCTGCAGCACATCCTCCGCGAGGTGGAGCGCTGCCGCGGCATCGTGAAGAGCCTGCTGGGCCTCGCGCGGCGCAGCGCCCCGGAGCGCCGTCCGGTGGACCTGGCCGCCGCGCTCCGCGAGATCCTGGAGCTGCGAGAGCGGGAGATGCGCGCCTCCGGCGTCCGCCACGCGCTCGCCATCCCCCGCGTCCTCCCCCGCCTGCTGGCCGACGAGAACCAGCTCCAGCAGGTGTTCCTCAACATCGTCCTGAACGCCGAGCACGCGCTGAAGCAGAGCGGCGGCGGCACCCTCCGCATCAGCGCGGGGCCCTGCGGGGACGGCGGCGGGGTCCTCTGCGTGGAGTTCTTCAACGACGCCCCCCCCATCCCCGCCGACGTGCTCCCCCGCATCTTCGACCCCTTCTTCACCACCAAGTCCAAGGACGAGGGCACCGGGCTGGGGCTGGCCGTGTCGCGCCGCATCGTGCGGGACCACGGGGGAGACATCACCGTCCGGAGCGATTCGTCCGGCACCGTTTTCCGGGTGCAGCTGCCGGTCGGGGAGTAGCCCGTCCGGGTCTGGTGGCCCCCCCAGGAGCCCCGTAAAACTGCCCCCGCCGGGTCCCTGCGCGCCCGGCGGCGCGCGTTTCGCAGAGGAGACCCTCGGCCACCGTGTCCGCCTCGGCGGCCCGCGGGAACCGCCGCACGCTGCGAGATGCAGCTTCTCGTTCGACGGATGGCCACGATGAGCCGCCCAGCCCGATCGCCTTTCCGGTTCGCCGTCGCTCTCGCCGTGGCCGCTCTCGCGGCTGGCGCCTGCCGCACCGGATCGCCTCCGGACGCGCCCGCCGCCGGTGCGGACTCCGCTTCCCGTCCCGCTCCGGCGGCCCCCGCCGAGCGCGCGCAGCCCCGAAGCGCCGGCGTGGTGCCGGGGATCGAGGTGCTGCTGCGCGATTCGTTGCACCTGGTACGCGGGAAGCGTGTGGGGCTGATCACCAACCCGAGCGCCGTCACCCGGTCCGGCGAACTCGGTGCGGACGTCCTGGCGCGCACCCCCGGCGTGCGGCTGGCAGCCCTCTTCGGCCCCGAGCACGGGATCCGAGGCGACCTCGAAGCGGGCACCACCTTCGTCGGCGGGCGGGACGCGCGCACCGGCGTTCCCGTGTTCTCCCTCTACGACCGCACCCAGCGCCCCACCGCGGAGGAGCTGGAGGGGGTGGACGTCCTCGTCTTCGACATTCAGGACATCGGTGCGCGCGTCTACACCTTCGTGTGGACCATGACGATGGCGATGGAGGAGGCCGCCAAGCGAGGAATCCCCTTCGTGGTGCTCGACCGCCCGAACCCGATCACCGACGCGCAGGACGGCCCGGTGATGGACCTGGACGTGCGCAACGTCACGCAGGTGATCACCGGGTACTACAGCGTCCCGCTGCGCCACGGGATGACGGCCGGCGAGATCGCGCGCTACTTCAACGAGACCGCCCGGATCGGCGCCGACCTGCACGTGGTTCCGGTGGATGGATGGCGGCCGGACATGTGGTTCGAGGAGACGGGACTCCGATTCGTCGCTCCCAGCCCCAACATCCGCTCCGTGGACGCGGAGCTGAAGTTCTCCGGCCTGGTGCTGGGTGAGGGCACCAACGTTCACGTGGGGCGCGGCACCGATGCGCCGTTCGACTACGTGGGCGCTCCCTGGCTGGATGCCGGCCGGCTACGCGACTCCGTGGCCAAGTACGACCTCCCCGGAGTGCGGCTGACGCCGGTCCGGATCACCCCCACCACCGATCCCGGGGTGGACACGCAGTACAGGGGGCAGACCTTCACGACGCTGCGGCTGGACGTGACGGACCGTAGTGTCTACCGCCCGGCCTACACGGCGCTCGTTCTCCTCAGCGAGGCGAAGAAGCAGAACCCGGAGGAATTCCGGGTGATGAACGCGGGCTTCACGCAGATGCTCGGCTCGCGCTGGGCTCGGGAAGCGTTCGACCGCGGCGACGACCCGCGCGAGATCGACCGCCGCTGGCAGCAGGAGCTCGCGCAGTGGAACACCGTCCGCGAGCGCTACCGCATCTACCCGCGCGAGAGCCGCTAGGCATCCGTTGCCGAGCGGGGGCACGTGACTGACGAGAGCGAGCCCCGGCGGGGTTGGACCCGGCCGGGGCTCGTCTGTCATACCCGTGTACCCGCTATACCCGTGTACCCGACCGCGGCTCCGAAGGCCAGACCACTCGGCAGCCAAAGACTCAACAGGAGTCGAAGCGGGACATACATGGCCAGTGCCAGAACGAGGAAGAGTGCGGAAGCGCGCCACGAATAGCCGGGAGAAGCGGCGGGTGCTGACGTTGGGAGGGCTGATTACGGCGCCGCGACCCTGGCGCGACCGGCCCGGCGACTCACACGAGAGCAGTGCGGGATCGCCGCGCCCGACCAGCGCTACGCGGCCCGGACCTCCACCGCCAGCGCCGTGATGTTGTCGTCGCCGCCGCGGGCGTTGGCGGCGCGGATGGTCTCCATGACGCGCTCGGAGAGGGGGGCCGGGGCGGAGAGGATGGAAGCCAGCACCTCGTCCTCCACCTTGCCGGTGAGCCCGTCGCTGCAGAGCAGGAGGAGGTCGCCGTGCTCCACCGTGCCGGCCAGGAGGTCGGGGTCGTCGGCGGAGTCGGCGCCCAGCGCCCGGGTGATGATGTGCGCCAGGTGGTGCGTGCGGGCGGCCGCCGCGGTCAGCCGGCCCCCGTCCACCTCGCCCTGCACCCAGGTATGGTCGCGGGTGAGCTGCACCAGCTCCCCGCGGCGCAGGCGGTAGAGGCGCGAGTCGCCGATGTGGCCGATGCGCAGCTCGCCGTCCGGGTGCACCACGCAGGCGGTGAGCGTGGTCCCCAGCCCGCGCGCGGCGGGGCGGCGGGCGGAGTAGGCCAGGATCGCGGAGTGCGCCGCGCGGATGGCGGCGTCCAGCATCCGCTCCAGCTCCTCCCCGCGCACTCCGGCGTCCAGCTCGCGCGCGAGCGCGGCGCCCACCACCTCGCTGGCGATGGCGCTGGCCACCTCCCCCGCCGCGTGCCCCCCCATCCCGTCCGCCACCAGGAAGATCCCCCGCTCGGGGTCCATCAGGAACGCGTCCTCGTTCCCCCGGCGCACCCGGCCCACGTCCGTGGCGCCGAACGCCTCCCAGCGTACGGTCACGGGCCGGCCGGCGGGCTCGCGGGGAGGAGGAGCGCGGGGACTCCGGCCGCCGGGGCCTCCCCGGCCGGCGTCGGGGTGGGGTTGAAGGTGGTGAAGAACACCACCGCCAGCGCCAGCAGCACCAGGATCAGCAGCACCACCCAGACGGGGATGCGGCGCCCGGCGGCGGCCCCCTCGCGGACGGTGGCGGCGCGCTCCGGCTCCACGTACCCCGCCCGCGCCGCCGCCGGGTCCGCCGTCTCCACCGCGCGGAAGTGCAGCGGCACCCCCCCGAAGCGGACCGACGCGCCGTAGGACAGCGGCGTGGGCACCTGCGGTGCGAGCCGCACCCCTTCCACGTAGGTGCCGTTGGTGGACTCCAGGTCGGTGATCCGCCAGGCGCCGTCGCCGAACTCCAGCCGCGCGTGCGTCGCGGACACCGAGTCGTCGGGGATGACGACGTCGTTCCCCGCCGCCCGCCCGATGCGGACCACGGGAAGCCGGATGGGGACCTCCTGGCCGGCCAGCGGCCCGTTCTGGATCCCGAAGGCGGCCAGCGCCCCGGAGCGGTCGCCCAGCGGGGTGATCTCCATGCGCGTCATCCTCCTCAACACGTTTCCACGACACGGGCTCCGAAGCCCGCAAAGTAGCTCCCACCCTGCGCATACGGCAAGCGCCCCCCGGGCTGCGGAGGGCGCAAGGAGCGTTCCCGGGAGGGAAGCGCGGGGGATCGGGACGGGTCAGTCGCCGGAGGCGTCGGGGCGGCGGCGGACGGAGAGCAGGGTGGGAGCCCGCGCCAGGAGACCGCCGAGGCGGCGGCGCTCCACGCGCCACGCGGGGGCGAGGCCCAGGTCGCGGCCGGGGCCCTCGTCGGGCGAGACGGTCTCCGGGTCCACCGGGCGGCCGCGGCGGCGCACCTCGTAGTGCAGGTGCGGGCCGGTGGCCAGGCCGCTCATCCCCACGTAGCCGATCACGTCCCCCTGCGAGACCATCGCCCCCGGCGCGGTGCCCCGCGCGATCCGCGACAGGTGCGCGTAGCGGGTGGCGTAGCCGTTGGGGTGCTGCACCTCCACCAGGTTCCCGTAGCCGCCCCGGCTCCCCGCGAAGACCACGCTCCCGTCGCCGGTGGCGCGCACCGGGGTGCCGGTGGCCGCCGCGTAGTCGATCCCCGTGTGCGGGAGGACGCGGCGGAGGATGGGGTGCATGCGGTCCATGCGGAAGGGCGAGGTGACCCGCGCGGCCTCCAGCGGCCGGACCCACGCCGCGGGGTCCAGCGAGAGTCCGCGCTCGTCGTAGTACCCCGCGCGCTCGGGCCCGTCGAAGAGGAACGCCTTGCGGAGCGAGCCGTCCACCGCGGCCTCGGCGGCGAGCACCTGGATGGAGCGGGTGCTCCCGTCCGGGCGCACCACCCGCTCGTACGCCACGCGCAGCCGCCCGCCGCGCCCCAGGCCGTCCGCGGGGAGCAGGGGGAGGAAGATCTTGTCCAGGTGGCGGCCGACCATGCCGCGCTCCGCCTCGGAGAGGTCGCTGGCGAGCGTCCGCAGCGCCTGGCTGAAGCTCCCCTCGGCGTAGCCGCCCAGGTACAGGGTGTCCACGCGGCCGGGGGTGGCGCGGACGGCGGGGAGCACGGCAAGTGCCGGCTCGGGGAGGGGAGCGGGCGCGGTGCGGGACCAGGCCGGCACGGCGAACCCCGCCAGGCCGAGGAGGCCGCCGACGGCGAGCGGCACGATGGCGCCCGCCCGGGTGCTGCGTCTCATAGGGTGGATCCGGGGACTGCGGTGGAGGGGTGGAGAGGCTCGGAAGATACCGTGCGGCGCGGGGCCGCGGAAGGTCAGGGCTCCCGGTGGATGACGCCGCCCTTTACGCGCGCGGGGCGCAGCAGGATGGGCCGGGGGGCTGCGCCGGGGCTTGCGAGCTTCGTGCCGCCTGCGCCTGGGCCGGGGCCGCCGGTACGGCGAGGGCGAGGAGGTGCCGGAGGATCCGCATGGGGGCTCGTCCGGGGTGGGATGGAACGGGAGGCGGACAGTCTGAAAGCCGGACGCCGCCGGGGCGCAGGTACGGGCGCCGCGCCCGGAAAAGTTTGCGCGCGGCGGCACGGCGTTCCGGTCCCGCGCGGGGCCCTCGCGCCGGGGCACCCCGCGCCAAGCGGAGACGCTTTCGAGGCTTACGGGCGCGCCCGGCGGCTCCGCGCGGAAGGAACACGGGTTGCTGCTGGATCCGGCACACCCCCGCACGTCACTCCATCTCCCCGCCCCGGAGGCCGCCCCCGCACAGCGCCGCAGCACCGCACGCCGCAGGACCCAGGGATCGTCCTCCCGCACCCCGCGGGAAATCCGACAACGGCAAACCCGTCGAAAGGCGGGGACGCAAAGCTACGAGGCTACCGTGGACACGCCCGCGTCCGCCACGCCAGTCGGGCCGCCGAAGACGAGACGACGACCATGCCCCTGCCCCACCACCGTCCGTCCCGCGGACACCGACTCCGCGCGCCCCTCGCCGCCCTGCTGGCGCTGGCGCTCTCCGCCGCGCCGGCCCACGCGCAGGACCACGCCGCCGACTCCGACGCCCCGCGCGAAGACGCCGGGCTCCTGATCCCGGTGGCCGGCGTGGAGCCGGACGAGCTGCGCGACTCCTTCCACGCGGACCGCTCCGGCGGCCGCGAGCACCAGGCCATCGACATCCACGCCCCGGAGGGCACCCCCGTGCTGGCCGCGGCGGACGGGACCATCCTCAAGCTGCAGCGCGGGAGCCGCGGCGGGATCACCGTCTACCAGCTTGGCGGGGACGGCCGCACCCGCTACTACTACGCGCACCTGGCGCGCTGGGCCGAGGGGATGGAGGAGGGGATGCGGGTCCGCCGCGGCGACACCATCGGCTACGTAGGCGACACCGGCAACGCCGCCCCGGGCGACTTCCACCTGCACTTCTCGGTCGCCGTGCTGCACGACGCGCGGCGCTGGTGGGAGGGCGCCACGCTGAACCCCTACCTCCTCCTCCGCGCGGCCTCGCTCCGCCCCTTCGGCCTCGCGCCACGCTCCACCGCCGCTTCCGCGGCACTCCGATGACGAACTGGTCCCTCTGGCTCGCGCTCCCCGTCACCCTCTGGCTCACCCACCGCACGCTCCTGGGGCTCAGCCGCCTGGTGGAGCCTCGCTGCCCGCGCTGCGGCGGGCGCCGGTGGGCGCAGGGCCGGCACGGCGAGCTGGCGTGCGCCACCTGCCCCGCGGCTCGGGAGCAGCTGGAGATGGAGCTGGCGGCGTAGGCCGCGCGCATGTATCCCCTCCTCCGCTGGATCGCCGAGTGGCAGGCCAGGCGCCGCGGCGCGCAGGTGATCGTCTTCGACGGCGGGGCGGAGGTGGAGCGCACCCGGGCCTTCTTCCGGGGGGTGTGCGTGGGCGGCGGGACGGTGCTCCTGCTGGGGATCGTCACCGGCCCGGTCTCGTCCGACCCCGCCCTCCAGGCCGAGACGGAGCGCCGCGGCGTGCTCCTCGCCGAGGCCAACCGCCGCGCCGAGGACGCCGTCACCATCACCCAGGCGTGCCTCCACACGGCGCAGACCATGAAGGAGACGCTGGACGGCTACCGCGAGATCGTGGAGGGCTATCCCGGCGTGATCCGGCGGCGGTAGGCGGCGGATCGTGGCCCGGCTCCCGGCGGGCGCCAGCGCGGCGTCCGCCGGCTTGCGCATCTCGATCCTACGTGCCTGCTCTTGACCCGCATGATGCTTATACACATTATCAGACAGATATTGCTAACGAATTGTCGCACCAACGCGATACACACCGATTCATACTTGCCTCAAGCGAATGATCGGAAGAAGCCGCCGTCCGCCTATCCGCCACCTTAGCGCACGTTCCTTCGGCCTTGTAGCTTTTGGGCTTGTCGTGGCCGCCTGTCAGGACACGGCCACCGCCCCTGCGGTGCGGTCGGGTGGCGACGTGCCGCGGCTCGTTCAGGGGACCGCGTACTACTGCTCGACACGCACATACACGGCGTCCGGCGTCCGGGAGGGAGTGATACCGCTGAGCTTCCCGCCCGAGGCGCGTGCCCACAACGGCTCGACGATGGTCTTCCGCTACAGGCGCCAGACTCCGGTCGGGGCGCCGACCTACACTGCGGAGTGCGTGATCCCGCGCACGATGTCTGCTCTGGAGTTGGCGAACAGACGGTTCCGCGTTCCACCGGAGCTCCGCTCTCCGAAAGGCAGGGACCGCGACGGCAACGAGATCACGACCCAGAGGTGCGTCGGCGACGAGGAGAACGGATGCACGCTCGAGCCGGTCGTCGTGGTCGT
>DATABU010000841.1:0-10163 GCA_036259415.1 Longimicrobiaceae bacterium | reverse complement strand
GGCTGGGGGGTGGGGGAGGGGCGCGGCGGCGCGGCGCGGGGGGACTGTCTAGCGCCCGGCGGCGGCCGGGGCCGCCGGGGCGCGGTAGAGAACGGGCGACCAGTCGGGGAGGCCGTAGCCGCGCCCCTTCAGGAGCGGGCGCGTGCGGCCGCTGACCGCGTCGATGACGAAGAGGCCCCCGCCCTCGCGGTCGGAGGCGAACACCAGGTGGCGGCCGTCCGGGGCCCAGCTGGGGTCCTCGTTGCTGCCCCGGTTGGTGAGCAGGCGGGGGCGCCCCCCGGCCGCGTCCACCAGCGCGAGCTGCGGGCGACCGCCCACCCGGCTGTGGTAGGCGACGGCGTTGCCGCGCGGCGACCAGTCGGGCGAGGTGTTGTAGCCCCCCGCGCCGTAGCGGAACTCCGAGAGGAGGCGCGGCTCCCCGCCCGGCGACATCACGTAGATGTGCGGCTCGCCCAGCCGGTTGGAGACGAAGGCGATGCGCGACCCGTCCGGCGAGAAGGTCGGCGAGAGCGAGTCGAAGCGCCGCCCGCGGGTGAGCGCCTCGAAGCCGCCGTTGCGGTCGGCGACGGCGACCTCGGTGTTCCCGGCCACGGTGGCCGCGAAGGCGATGCTGCGCCCGTCGGGCGCGTACGAGGGCGTGATGTTGAGCCCGTCGCGCCGCGAGACCACCCGGTCGGCGCCGCTGGCCAGGTCGCGCTCGTACAGGATGGGGATCCCGCTGCGGAAGGACGTGTAGGCGAGGCGCGTCCCGTCCGGCGACCAGGCGGGAGAGAGGGCGATGGAGCCGTCGCTCGTCACCCGCTGCACGTTCTCGCCGTCCCAGTCCGCAAGGTAGATCTCCTTGGAGCCGCGTCCCTGGAGCACGAAGGCCACGCGCGAGGCGGCGATGCCGGGCTCGCCGGTGGCCCAGCGCACCACCTCGTCCGCGGCGGCGTGCACGGCCATGCGGAAGCCGCGGTCCGCGGCGCGGGGAACGGTGAAGGTCCGCTCGCCCTTCACCTGACCGTACACCGCGTCCAGCAGCGCCAGCCGCAGCGCCAGCCCGTTCCCCGCCGGCGTCACCTCGCCGGCGAGCACCCAGTCGGCGCCGCGGTCGCGCCACTCCGCGACGGCCGGGGGGGCAACGGGGCGGGTGCCCGCGGGGGCGTCCTGCACCCGGAAGCGGTCGCTGAAGTCCAGGTCCTGGCGGACGATCTGCCGCACCGCGGTCGCGGCGCCCTCCCCGCCGGCCGGGGCCGCGAAGGGGAGGACCAGGAAGCCCGGCTCGGAGCCCGGGCGGTAGGTGAGGCCCAGCTCGACCATCACCGTGTCCTGCGCCCGGAGCGCGCCGGGGAGCGCCAGCGCGAGCGCGAGGATGCCGGGGAGCGCGCGGAGGAGGGTGCTGCGTGTCTTCACGTGGAGGTCAGCTTTCGGGCTCGAAGGTGAAGGAGACGGGGAGCCGGTTGCCGCGGTACGCCTGCGGGAGGGGGCCGAACGCCCTGTTCAGCCCGGCCTGCTCCACGGCCTCCATGGCCGCGGCGCGGAACTGGAAGCTCCCGCGGTTCCTCCCGACGGCGATGTCGGACACCGTTCCGTCGCGATTGATCCAGAAGCGCACCTCGGCCATGTCGGTCCGCGACCCGGGGGGCGGACGGAAGTAGCGCTTCAGCTGGCGGATGATGTTGGCGAGGTACGCCGGGTCCACGAACTCGGCGCCCTCGGTGCGCACCGCCAGCCCCTCCCCTCCGGGGGAGGTGGGGTCCGGGTCGCGCCCCGCCGGGGCGACCGGGGTGCGGGCGGAGGGCGCCTCGGTCTTCTTGGGCGCCTCCTTCTTCGCGGTCTCGCGCGGGCGCTCGGCGCGCTTGGGCGCGGGCGTCGGCCGGGACTCGCGCGCCGGCTGCTTCGGCTCGGAGCGCTTGGGCGGGGACGGCTGCGGGGCGGGCTCCGGCGTCGGAGCGGGCTCGCGCACCTCCGGCTCCGGCGCGGGGACCGGCGGAGGCGCGGCGGCCTCGGGCTCCGGCTCCGGGGCCGCGGTCTCGGGGGCGGGGGGAGCGGGGGCGGGCTCCCCGGCCACGCTGGGCGGGGGGGAGACGATGTCCACCCGGAACACCTGGGCACGCGGGGGCGGCTCCGCGCCGGAGACGGACAGCCAGAGCGCCGCCAGGGCGAGCGCGTGCAGCCCTGCGGAGGCCGCGACCGCCCTGGAGAAGCGCCCGGAAGAGCCCCGCCGGCGCATCAGGGCCTCCGCGGCCCCGTGGGCTCCGGCTCCGCGACCAGCCCCACCGTGGCGACGTCCGCCGCCTTCATCGCCCCGATCACCTGCATCACCCGCCCGTACGGCACCCCCTCGTCGGCGCGCAGGTAGACGCTGGTCGCGCCCGCGGCCCGCACCGCCTCGGGGAAGCGCGTCTCGAACTCGCTCCAGGGGGTGGGCGTCTCGCCGATGTAGACCTCGCCGGCGCGGTCCACCGACACCACCACCCCCTCCGGCGACTCGATGGCCGCGGCCTGCGCGCGGGGGACGCTCACCTCCACCCCGCCGGTGAGCATGGGCGCGGTGATGATGAAGATCACCAGCAGCGTGAGCGCCACGTCCACCAGCGAGGTGACGTTGATGTCGGCCAGGGGGCCCAGCTCGCGCCCGCTGCTGCGACGGCGCGGCATCAGATCCGCCCCTCGCGGGCCAGCGTGCCGATGAACTCGCTGGAGAAGCCCTCCAGCTCGTTCATCACCAGGTTGAGCCGCGCGGTGAAGTAGTTGTACGCCATGGCGGCGGGGATCGCCACCACCAGGCCGGCCGCGGTGGTGATGAGCGCCTCCGCCACGCCCGGGGCCACCGCGGTGATGCTGGAGGTCCCCGCCTGCGCCACCCCCACGAACGAGTGCATCACCCCCAGCACCGTGCCCAGCAGCCCGAAGAGCGGGGCCACCGTCGCGACGATCGCCAGCCAGTGCAGCCCATGCGAGAGCTGGTCGCGCTCCTCCCCCTCCTCCTTCTCCAGCACCAGGCGGAGCACCTCCAGCTGCGCCGGGCTCAGGCCGCGCACCTCGCTCCCGGCGCGGGCGGCGGCGGGGCGCAGCTCGGTGAAGAAGTTCACCCCGCGGCGGAAGACCCGGCTGAAGGGCGACTCGGGAAGGGCGAGGACGCTGCGGTAGGCGTCGTCCAGCCGCTCCGCCCGCTCCATCTCCCCGTTGAAGCGGTCGGCCTCGCGGCGGAGGCGGCGGAACTGCACCCCCTTCCAGACGATCAGCGCCCAGGACACCAGCGAGAAGAGCACCAGGATCCCGAGGATGATCTTGGTGGACGGCGTCCCCTGGACGATCATGTCCCACGACGCGGCGAACTCGTTGGTGTCGGCGGCCCGGGGGGCGCCCTGCAGCAGGATGGCGGCGGTCACGAAACGGCTTTCGGGTCGGTTGCGGGGAGCCCCTGCGGGGCGGCGTCGGCGGCGGCTTCGCGGTCCAGCTCGAAGAGGTAGCGGGCGGTGTCCAGCACCGCGGTCCCGCGCCCGTTCCCGGCCGCCTCGCGGAGGCGCACGGTGGGGGCGTGCAGGAGCTTGTTCAGGAGCGCGCGACTCAGCGCGTCCACCGCCTCGCGGTCCTCGGGGGCGAGGTGGGCCAGGCGCCGCAGCGCGCGCTCCAGCTCGGCCTGCCGGACCGCCTCGCCGCGCTCGCGCAGGTCGCGGATGGTGGGGACCACGGCCAGCCCGGCGTACCAGCTCCAGAACTCCTCCACCCCGGCCGCGACGATCCCCTCGGCCGACGGGAGCTGGGAGCGGCGCCGCTCCAGGTTGTCGTCGACGATCTCGCGCAGGTCGTCGATGTTGTAGAGGAAGACGTTGGGCTCGCGCCCCACCTCCGGCTCCACGTCGCGCGGGATGGCGATGTCGATGACGCAGAGCGGGGTGCGGCGCTCGCGCGGGAACGCCTGGCGGAAGCGCTCGCGGGTCAGCACCGGGTGCGGGGCCGCCGTGGAGCAGATCACGATGTCCACCCCCGCCAGCGCCGGGCCGAAGTCGTCCCAGCGGACCGCCTCCCCGCCCCACTTCGCCGCCAGCTCGCGGGCCCGGTCGTGGGTGCGGTTCGCCACCAGCGCGGCGCGCACCCCCTCGCCCACCAGGCACTCCAGGGTGACCTCGCTCATCTCCCCGGCGCCCAGGACCAGCGCCCGCCGCCCGCGCAGCGAGCCGAAGATCTTCTTCGCCAGCTCCACCGCCGCGGAGGAGACCGAGGCGGCGCCCAGCCCCAGCGCGGTCCCGCTGCGCACCTGGCCGCCCACGGCGAAGGCGCTCTGGAAGAGGCGGTTGAGCGCGGGGCCCACCAGCGGTCCCGCGGGGCTGGCGGACTCGCGCGCCAGCGTGTACGCCTCCTTCACCTGCCCCTGGATCTGCGGCTCCCCCAGGACCATGGAGTCCAGCCCCGCGGTGACCCGGAAGAGGTGCTCGGCGGCGTAGCGGTCGCGGTGCAGGTAGAGGTGCTTCGCCGCCCTCGACGGGCTCTCTCCCAGCCGCTCGGCCAGCAGCGCGTGCGCGGCGTCCACCCCCCCGCGCTCCTCGCCCAGGGAGAGGTAGAGCTCGGTCCGGTTGCAGGTGGAGAGGAGGACGGCCTCCGCGGCCGCGCCCGATTCCACCAGGCCGGCCAGCACCCCGGGGATCTCGCCGCGGGAGAGGGCGAGCCGCTCCCGGACCTCGACCGGGGCGGTCCGGTGGCTGGCTCCTACGACTGCGAGAGGCATCGGGAGATGCGGGCTTCCACTTCCTCGTCCCGTCCCCGGATGGCGCTCTCGAGGAAGTCGGGAGTGATCAGGTCGAACCAGAACGCCCTGCGGCGTGGCTCGTCGTCCGGCCAGCGGGCGCGGACCTCGTCGCGCACCGCCTCCAGCCGCCCCGCAGCGCGTCCCACCCCGGGGGTGACGACGTCCTCCAGGCGCTCGCGAAGGCGGCGCGACAGGAGCGGCGAGGCCCCCCCGGTGGAGAAGGCCACCACCACCCCGCCCCGCCGGATGCTCGCGGGGAGGTGGAAGTCGGAGGCGCCCCCGGCGTCCGCGACGCTCGCCAGCGCACCCGCCTCGCGGGCCTCGCGCGCGACCCGGGCGTTCACCTCGGGGCGGTCGGTGGCGGCGAAGACCAGCGCGTACCCCGCGGCGTCGCCCGCGGCGTAGGGGCGGAGCAGCACGGGGAGCCCCTCGCGCTCCGCCAGGCCGCGCAGCTCCGGCGACAGCACGGGGGCCACCACGGTGGGGCGGCCGCCGGACTCCAGCAGCCCCTCCACCTTGCGCGTGGCGACCGCGCCGCCGCCCACCACCAGCACCCGCACCCGCGACAGGTCCAGGAGCACCGGGTAGAGGGCGCTCACAGGAAGCCCCCGCCCTGCGGCTCGCCCACGCGGAGGACGATGTAGGCGACCACCACCACCGCGAAGGCGACCACGCTCGCCGCGGCGGCGCGGACCCCCCGCCGCCCCCCGCCCGCGCGGGCGAGGAGGGCGGCCAGGATCAGGACCCAGCTCAATACCCCCCACACGACTTTGGGGTTTCCGGGGGCCAGCGGCTGCCCGAAGCGCTCGGTCCAGGCCCACCCCACCGCCAGCGCGAGCGTCAGGAACGGGAAGCCGACGATCAGCGCCCACTTCCCCATCCGGTCAAGCGTGTCCAGCGGGGGGAAGAACCGGAAGATGGCACCGAAGTTCTTGTTCTTCAACTCCCTGAACTGCAGGAGGTACATCAGCCCGCAGGCGAAGGCGACGGTGAGCCCGGCGTATCCCACCAGCGCCAGCGTCACGTGCAGGACGAACCAGGGGCCCTGGAAGCGCATCTCCGGCCCGGAGGGGACCACCCCCACCGCGGAGGAGACGCCCACCAGCACGGCCGCCACCGGGACCAGCACCAGCCCCAGCGGCCCCGTCCGCCCCAGCGTCGCCACGGCGAGCGAGCCGAGCCCGACCAGCAGGCCCAGCACGGAGAGCGACGGGCCCAGCCCCACCAGGGGGAGCTCCCCCCGGAGGGTCCGGAACGCCACCAGCCCCAGGAGGTGCGCCAGGACCCCCACCCCCGCGACCGCCGTGGCGATCCCGGTGAGGCGCAGCTCGTTGCGGGCCAGCGCCACCCCCAGCAGGGTGGCGGCGACCAGGTACAGCGCCAGCGCGACGAGGTGGAGCGCTTCGGTCATTCCTGTTCACGGATCGAGGACTGCACAACGAGCGACACCCCTCCTCGCGGAGGGGCGTCGCGGCCCGAGAGCGGGACCCGCGCTCCCGGGCGGCTCACGGCATCTCCGCCACCCTCCGCACGGGGAGGCCGGCCTGCAGCGCCGGGTGCTCCAGCCCGGTGATCCGGGCCGTCGCGGTGCGGTCGGTCACGCGCACCACCCGCATCCGCGCCACCGGCACCTCGGGGCGCGTCCCCCACTCCCGCTGCGTGGGCGGCAGGTACGCGGCGAACTCGTCGCCCTCGCGGACCCCCGCGGCCGCGCCCACGTCGAGGAAGGCGAGCTCCTGGGTGGACTGCAGCGCGTGGTCGACCCCGAAGCCGACGAGCTTCCCCTGAAGGTCGCCCCGCGAGGCGCGCGGCGCCACCCCGGCGGCCACCGGGAAGCGCGCGGCGGGCACGGCCAGGTCGTTGGGGGCGATGACGTCGTACACCGTGCGGACCTCCACTGTCGCCACGGAGCCGTCGATCGCCTCGACGCTGCCGATGCCGGTGGAGACGTACACCCGCCCGTACGGCCTCAGCTCGCGGTCGCGCCGGAAGAAGTGCACCGCGTCGCCCACGCGCAGGCCGCCGGGCTGCTGCAGGGCCACGTACACCCGGTCGTACAGAGAGATCTGCGGCGTCAGCTCGATGGGGACCACCGTGGGCGAGACGCGCTCCGCCAGGCGCCCCACGGCGGGGACCTCGGCGTCCTGCACCAGGAGCCGGGCGCGGTAGAAGTCGCCGGGCGCGACCACCGGGAAGTCGCCGGTCCCGGCGGCCGGGAGGACCACGTTGCCGGGGCGCGGCTGCTCGCCCGGGCGCGGCGACTCGCCGGTGCGCGGAGTGTAGGCCACCTCGGGCGAGGTCCCCTGCCGGCACTCCGGGAGGACCAGCCGCTGGGCCGGGTAGATGCGGGCGGGGTCGCGGACGGTCGCCGCGTTCAGGCGGTAGAGCTCGGGCCAGAGGAAGGGGTCGCCGAGGCAGCCGCGGGCGATGTCCCACAGCGTGTCGCCGCGGCGGACGACGTAGGACCGCTCCTGCCCGGGGAGGGAGGACGGGTCCTGGGCGGCCAGGGGCGCGGCGAGGCCGAGCCCGGCCAGGAGGAGGATGGAGGATCTCACGGGGTGTTCCGGAAGGGGTGAACGAAATCCCCCCCGCGGGCGCTTCGGGCCCGCGGGGCATGGGACGGCCGGGACGTCCCCCCGGGAGGGAGACGCCGGCCCCAGTACGTCGGTTCGCTCCGGTCCCGTCAGTATAACCGTCCACCCCGCCGCGGACAATACCGCCGGTCCGGGGCGGTCACCCCTCCCCGATGAGGCGCAGGACTTCCTCGTCGGAGAGCTCCGCGATGCGGGCGATCTCCCCCTCCAGGTCGGGCGCCGGCAGCCCCCCTCCCGGCACCGCCGACTGGAGCCGCTCGGCCAGGGTGGCCGCGCTGGGCGCCTCGAACACCGTGCGCAGGGGGAGCTCGATCCCGAGCGCCTCCGCGACGCGGGACACGACCCTGGCCGCCAGCAGCGAGTGCCCGCCCAGGTCGAAGAAGTTGTGGTGCACGCCCACCCGCTCGGCCTGCAGCACCTCGGCGTAGATCCCGCAGAGCACTTCCTCGGTGGGGGTGCGCGGGGCCACGTACTCGGTGTCCGGCGAGAGCCGCGGGGCCGGGAGCGCGCGGCGGTCCACCTTGCCGCTGGGGGTGAGCGGGAACGCCTCCATCTCGACGAAGGTGGCCGGGACCAGCGGCTCGGGGAGCCGCGCCCGGAGGCGGTCGCGCAGCTCCGCCCGGGAGACCGACGCCCCCTCGGCGGGGACCAGGTAGGCCACCAGGCGCCTCCGCCCGGGAGACTCCTCGTACGGCACCACGACCGCCTCGCGCACCGCGGGGTGCTCGCAGAGCGCCGCCTCCACCTCGCCGGGCTCGATGCGCACGCCGCGGACCTTGACCTGCTGGTCCAGGCGGCCCAGGAACTCCAGCTCCCCCGACGGGAGCCGGCGGGCCCGGTCGCCGGTGCGGTACATCCGCGAGCCGGCGACGCCCGTGAACGGATCGGGGACGAACCGCTCCGCCGTCAGGGCCGGCCGCCCCAGGTAGCCGCGCGCGACCGCGCCGCCGCCCACGTGCACCTCGCCGGGAACGCCGGCCGGGAGCGGCTGGCCCCACCGGTCCAGGACGTACACGCGGGCGTCCGCCACCGGCCGCCCGATGGGCGGCGCCACCGCGGCCCCGGGCTCGCAGAGGTGCGCGGTGACGTAGATGGTGGTCTCCGTGGGCCCGGACATGTTCAGCAGCCGCCGGCCGGCGGACCAGCGCGCCGCGGTCTGCGCCGAGCAGCGCTCGCCGCCGGTGCTGACCGTCCGAAGCGCGGGGAAGTCGGCGTCGGGGAGCGTGTCCAGCAGCGCGGGGGTGCTCATCCACACGTCCACCTCCCGCTCCCGCAGGAGGGCGCCCAGCCGGTAGGGGGAGAGCACGGCGTCGCGGCCGGCGACGTGGAGCGCCGCCCCGGAGAGCAGGGCCACGAAGACCTCCAGCAGCGAGGCGTCGAAGCCGATGGAGGCGGTCTGGAGCACGCGGCACCCCGGCCCGGCGCCGAACGCCTCCACGGCGTGCCGCAGGAGGCCGGCAGCGCCGGCATGGGCCACCTCGACCCCCTTGGGTCCGCCGGTGGACCCGGAGGTGTAGATCACGTACGCCGCGTTCTCCGGCGACAGCGCGACCGCCGGCGCCTCGTCCCCCGCCCCGGCGATGGCCGCGGCGTCGCGCTCCGGGTCCACCCAAGCGCCGCCGAACCCGGCCAGCGCGTCGGCGAAGGCGGGCGCCGCGACCAGCGCCGCCGCCCCCGCATCGGCGAGAACGTAGGCCAGCCGCTCGGGCGGGGTGGCGGGGTCCAGCGGGAGGTAGACGCCCCCCGCCTTGAGGACCCCCAGCAGCGCCACGACGAGCCCCGCCCCGCGCTCCATGCACACCCCCACCCGGGTCTCCGGCCCCGCGCCCAGCCCCCGCAGGTGGCGGGCGAGCCGGTTGGCCGCGCGGTCCAGCTCCGCGTAGGTGAGCTCGGCGTCGGGGGCGACCACGGCGGGCGCGTCGGGGGTGCGCGCCGCCTGCTCCGCGAACAGGTCGTGGACGAAGGCGGGCGGCGTCTCCGCCGCGGGGCCGCTCCACCCGCCCAGGAGCTGCGCGCGCTCGGCGGCGTCCAGCAGCGACAGGCCGGAGAGGCGCCCCCGCGGGTCCCCGGCCATCGTCTCCAGCGTCGCCCGCAGGTGGGCGGCCATCCGCCCGGCGGTGGCCGCCTCGAACAGCTCCGCCGGGTAGACGAGCGTCCCTTCCAGGGTCTCCCCGTCCTCGACCACGGTCAGGTCCAGGTCGAACTTCGCCACCACCCCCGCCGGGGGGAGCGGCTCCATCCGCACGGGACCCAGCCGGAGCAGCTCCGCGGGGGTGGGCCGCTGGAGGTCGAGGGCGGCCTGGAACACCGGGGCGTGCCCCGCGCCGCGGTCGGTGGCGACCTCCTCCACCAGCCGCTCGAAGGGGAGCTCCTGGTGGGCGTACGCCTCCAGCGCGGTCTCGCGGACGCGTCCCAGCAGCTCGGCCCAGGTGGGGTCGCCCGACAGGTCGCCGCGCAGGGGGAGCATGTTGACGAAGAAGCCGATCAGCCCCTCGGTCTCGGGCCGGGTGCGCCCCGCGGCGGGAGAGCCGACGACCACGTCGTCCTCCCCGGCCCAGCGGCCCAGCAGCGCCTGCCACCCCGCCAGCAGCGCCATGAACAGCGTGGCCCCCTCGCCCCGCGCGAGCGCCCGCAGCCCCCCCGCGGCCTCCGCGGGGAGCGTTAAGCGGTGGCTCGCCCCGGCCGCGCTCCGCCGCGCCGCGCGCGGCGCGTCGGTGGGCACCTCCAGCAGCGGAGGAGCCCCGGCCAGCTTCCCGCGCCAGTAGCCGACCAGCTCCTCCAGCGTCCGCCCCGTCAGCCGGGCGCGCTGCCACGCGGCGAAGTCGGCGTACTGC
>DATABU010000840.1:0-2145 GCA_036259415.1 Longimicrobiaceae bacterium | reverse complement strand
GCGGGAGGGCCCTCGTCACGTTCCCGGCCGACCCGTCAGCCTACTGGACGGACTGGAGCTCCAGCACCACCGGGACCGTCTTCTGCTGCAGCTTCAGCAGCACGTGCGGCTCGTCCTTGCGCACCCATGCCGTGGCGGGCTGGTCGCTGGCGATCTCCACCCGGTAGGCGTCGAAGGTCCCCGCGGGCACCGTCACCTTCTCCTCCGCGGCGACGGTGAGGGTCACCGGGACGACGCCGCCCGTCTGCGGGGCGAACACCGGGTAGGAGATGGTCTTCCCCGGGGCGAGGTCGGCCGCGGCCAGGACCCAGGCGTCCATCCCGGCGAAGCGGGTGCCGGCCACCACCTCGGTGTCGAAGGTCTTCTCACCGCCCATCTGCGGCGGGAGCTTGGCCGACCCCTTCACCCGGCCGTCCGCGTAGGTCAGCTCGCTGCCGAGGTCCATCCCCCGGGCGTTCATCGTCTGCTTGGCGGAGATGGGGGACAGGTCGCCGGTGAAGCGCACCTCGGTGTTCGTGGTGTTCGGCCCCAGCTGCAGCGTCTGCGTGGCCACCCACGCGCTCCCCTCCCGCGCGAGCGTCGTGTTGGCGGTCCCCATCGGGTTCCCCTGGACGCTGACCGTGTAGGCGAGCTTCGCCGGCTGGAGCGAGGACGCGTCGAAGCTCTCGGTGGAGGCGCGGACCTCGATGGCGGAGCGCTCCAGCGGCCGCCCCTCCACGTCGAAGAGCGCGACCGGGCCCACCGCCTCCAGCGGCTTCAGCACCTGCGTCGCGTCGCCCACCACCACGATGGTGGCCCGATCGGGGTGCAGGTACTTCTGCGCGACGCGCTGCACGTCCTCGGCGGTCACCGCCGCGACGCGCTGGGGGAACTGCTGCAGGCTCTCGGCCGGGAGGCCCAGGAGCCGCGTCTGCGCGAGCTGCGACGCGGTCGCCGCGGGGGTCTCGAAGCGCAGCGGGAAGGAGCCGGTAAGGAAGCTCTTCGCCGCGTCCAGCTCCGCCTGCGGCACGGGCTCCTCGCGGATGCGGCGGAACTGCGCCAGCATCTCCACCAGGGCGCTGTCGGTGACCGGGGTGCGGACCTCCGTGTTCCCCACGAACACCCCGGTCGCCTCCGGCCGGGTGAAGGTGGAGCGCGCGGAGTAGGTCCAGGCCCGCTCGCCGCGGATGATCCGCTCCAGGCGCGAGGTGGGGAGCGAGCCCAGGACGGCGTTCATCACCTGGAGCGCGTAGTAGTCCGGGTTGTCCGGGGTGATCCCCGGGTGCCCCACGCGGACGCTGGACTGCACCGATCCGGGGCGGTGCACCAGCACGATCCCGGCGCGGTCGCGCATGGCGGGCGCCGCGAGCTGCGGCTCGGGCGCCGCACCACCCCGCCACGACCCGAAGTGGCGCGTCGCCAGCTGCTGCACCTGCTCCGGGGTCACGTCGCCGGAGACCACCAGCAGGGCGTTGCGCGGGGTGAAGTGCGCCCGGTGGAACTGAACCAGGTCGTTGCGGGTGACGGCACGCACCGTCTCCGGGGTGGGCGCCAGGCCGTACGGGTGGTCGGCGCCGTAGACCTCGCGGTTGAAGCGCCGCTGCGCGATCTGTCCGGCGTCGCCCAGCGCCACCTGCAGCGCGGAGAGCTGCTGGCGGCGGACCGTCTCCAGCTCGTCCGCGGGGAAGGTGGGGCGGAGCGCCACGTCGCTGACCAGGTCGAAGGCCAGCGGGAGCTGGTCGGAGAGCACGCCCGCGGAGATGGTGACGTCGTCGCGGTCGGCGCCGGTGCTGAGCGTCCCGCCGACTCCCTCGATGGTCTCGGCGATCTGCTCCGCGGAGCGCCGGGCGGTGCCATTGTCCAGGAGCTCCGCGGCAAGCGAGGCGAGACCCAGCTTCGCCTGCGGGTCGTTGGCCGAGCCCGATTCCACGTACAGCGCGACGTTGGCGACCGGGAGCCGCCGGTTCTGCACGGTCATCACCCGCAGCCCGTTGGGGAGCGTGGTCTCGGTGAAGGCCGGGAACTGGATGGGGCGCGCCTCCAGCGGCGGCGGAGGCGGCTGCCTGGCCGGCGCGGCGGCCACCGCCGGCGTGGTGTCCGCGGCCGCGGCCGGCGCGGGCCCGGCCGCCGGGGCCGGGGCGGAGGAGCAGGCGCCGAGGGCGGCGG
>DATABU010000839.1:0-3226 GCA_036259415.1 Longimicrobiaceae bacterium | reverse complement strand
GGGATGGTCCGCCGGCAGCTCCAGCACGGGGGGCGCGCCGGCCAGCCGCTCGCGCCACCAGGCGACCTGCGCGTCCAGCACGTCGCCGCGCAGCCACTCGCGCTGCCAGGCGGCGAAGTCGGCGTACTGCACCGCCGGCGGCGGCAGGCGCGGCTCCTCTCCCCGCGCGAGCGCGTAGTAGAGCGCGGAGACCTCTCGGACCAGCAGCCCGACCGACCAGCCGTCGCCGACGACGTGGTGCATGGTGAAGAGCAGCGCCGCGTCCTCATCGCCCAGGCGCAGCAGCGTGGCGCGGACCAGCGGCCCCTCCTCCAGGTCGAAGGGGCGGGCCGCCTCCTCCCGCGCCCGGCGCAGCAGCTCCGCCTCGCGCTCCGCCTCCGGCCGGCCGCGGAGGTCCACCGTCTCCAGCGGGAAGGGCGCGGGGTCGCGGACCACCTGCACCGGCTCGCCCCCCCCGAAGCCGATCGCGGTGCGCAGCGCCTCGTGGCGGCGGACCACCTCCGACAGAGCGCGCCGCAGCGCCTCCGCGTCGAGGGGGCCGCGGATGCGCAGGGCGGCGGGCATGTTGTAGGCGGCGCTCCCGGGCTCCATGCGGTCCAGGAACCAGAGCCGCTGCTGCGCGAACGAGAGCGGGAGCGGCCGGCCGTCGCGGGGCAGGGGGACCAGCGGGGGCGCCTGCGTGGCCGCGCCCTCGCGCAGCAGGGCCTCCACGCGCGCGGCGAGCCCGGCCACGGTGGGCGCCTCGAAGAGGGCGCCGAGCGGCACCTCCACCCCGAACGCCTCGCGCAGGCGGGAAACGAGCCGGGTCGCCATCAGGGAGTGGCCGCCCCGCTCGAAGAAGTCCGCCTCCGCCCCGACCGGCCCCCCGCCCAGCACGTCGCCGTAGGCGGCGGCGACCAGCTCCTCGGTCGGGCCTCGCGGCGCTACGTGCGGCTCCGCGCCGTCCGCGCTCTCCGGGGCGGGGAGGGCGGCGCGGTCGAGCTTGCCGGTGGGGGTGAGCGGGAGGGCGTCCAGCGCGACGAGCGCGGACGGCACCATGTAGTCGGGGAGCCGAGCGCGGAGCCAGTCGCGGAGGCCGACCCCCTCATCCACGCGGGGAGGGGGGAGCGGCGATCCGGCGTCGGCGGCCGGGACGTAGTAGGCGACCAGCGCCGGGCCGCCGGGCAGCTCGCGGAGCACGACGGCGGCGTCGCGGACGGCGGGGTGGGCCGCCAGCGCGGCCTCGACCTCGCCGGGCTCGATGCGGAAGCCGCGCAGCTTCACCTGCGCGTCGGCGCGGCCCAGGAACTCCAGCGTCCCGTCCGGGAGCCAGCGGGCGCGGTCGCCGGTGCGGTAGAGGCGCGCCCCCGGCTCGCCCGCGAACGGGTCGGGGACGAAGCGCTCGGCCGTCAGCTCCGGGCGCCCCAGGTAGTCGCGCGCCACGCCCGCCCCGCCGATGCACAGCTCCCCCGGCACCCCCACCGGGAGCAGCTCCCCGGCCGGCGAGCGCACGTGCAGCGACGCGCTGCCGAGAGGACGCCCCATCGGCCGCGCCGCAGCGGGCGGACCGGCCTCGAAGCTCCCGGCCGCGCAGACGATGGTCCCCTCGGTGGGCCCGTACAGCACCCACGCGCGCGCGCCGGGCCACGCGCTCCGCATCCGCTCCAGCAGCTCGGGCGGGACCGCGTCGCCCCCCACGAACACCTGCCGCAGAGGCAGCCGCGACCCGGCGACGACGGCCTCCTCCACCACCTGCCGCATCAGCGCGGGGACGGCGTGCAGCAGGGTGGCGTCGCCCAGCTCCTCCCGCACCAGCGCCGGTACGTCCCGCACCCGCTCCGCCGCGACCAGCCGCACCGTGGCGCCTGCCAGGAGCGGCAGGAAGGTCTCGAGGAGCCAGATGTCGAAGGCGTGGCTCGCCAGCGCCGGCATCACGTCCCCCGGCCCCGCGGCGAAGGCGGCCCGCGCCGCGTCCAGCGTGGCCGCGAGCTGCCGGTGCTCGACCCGCACGCCCTTGGGGGCGCCGGTCGAGCCCGAGGTATAGAGGACGTAGGCGAGAGCGCCCCCACCCGGCTCGTTCAGGCTCGCCACCCTCTCCCGGTCCTGGGAGAGTGTATCGGGCCCCGTGCCGGTCTCCCCTCCCCCCTTGCGGGGGAGGGGCCGGGGGAGGGGGGTCCCGGCATCCGAGACGACGCAGACCTCCCCGCCGAACTCCGGCAGCCGCTCCGCGATCCCGTCCTGCGCCACCAGCACCGCCGCGCCGCTGTCGGCGAGGACGAAGGCCAGGCGCTCGGCGGGGTGGGAGGGGTCCAGCGGGACGAACGCGCCGCCGGCCTTCCACACGGCGAGGACGGCGACGGGGAGCGCCGGCGAGCGGTCGGCGCACACCGCCACCGGCACCTCGGGGCCCACGAAGCGGCGGCGGAGCTCGTCCGCGAGGAGGTCGGAGCGGCGGTCCAGCTCGGCGTAGGTGACCGCCCCGCCGCCGGCTGCGACGGCCACCGCGTCCGGCGTGCGCGCCGCCTGCGCGGCGAAGCGGAGGTGGACGGGGGACGAGTCCGGGAGGGGGCGCGGCGCGCTCCACTCCGCGATCTGCCGCCGCTCGGCGGGCCCGAGCAGGGGGAGCTCCGCCAGCGGGCGCCGCGGGTCCTCGGCCAGCGCCTCCAGGACGGCGCGGAGGTGGCCCAGCAGGCGGCCGGCCGCATCGGCGTCGAAGCGCGCCAGGTCGTGCACCAGGCGCAGCTCCAGGCCGGCACGCGGCACCACCTCCAGCACCAGGGAGTAGCCGACCCCGGCGGGGGGCGAGGCGCGCTCGAAGTCGCGGAGCCGGAGCCCCGCCACCTCCGCGAGCTGCACCCCCACATCCGGCAGGTTCTGGAAGACGAGCATCGTCTCGAAGAGCCGGCGCCCGCGCGGCACCCCGCTCCACTCCTGAACCCGCGCCGGCGGCCAGTGCTCGTGCGCGCGAGCCCGGAGCTGCTGCGCCTGCACGGCGCGCAGCGCGTCCGGGGCGGGCTCGCCGGGGCGGGCCCGCACCCGCACGGGGACGGTGTTGACGAACACCCCGAGCATCCCCTCGGCGCCGGGGAGCTGCGCGGCGCGTCCCGCGGCCACCGAGCCGAAGACCACGTCGTCCGCGCCCGCCCAGGCGGCGAGCAGCGCGCCCCAGGCGCCCGCGAAGAGCGTGTTCAGAGTGAGCTGGTGCCGGCGCGCGGCGGCCTCCAGCCGCTCCACCAGGAGCGGCTCC
>DATABU010000838.1:0-9770 GCA_036259415.1 Longimicrobiaceae bacterium | reverse complement strand
GCCGCGCAGCCCCTGCCCCATCTCCGCGGGGAAGGCGAAGAGGCAGCGGTTGCGGAGCTCGACCTCCACCCGCCCCGTCGCGCGGTCGTACCGCGCGGACGCGGCGCGCGGCTCGGCGGCGTCCGCGGCGCGCCCCGCCTCCACTGCGAAGTCGTACTGACGCCCGATCTCCGCGTCCGTCGCGGGCTTCCAGCTACGCACCATGGTACACCCTCCATCTCGCGAGAAAGAACTCCTGCCGCTCCTCCACCATGCGCAGCGCGCACGCCGCGTCCTGCAGCCGCATCCCCGCCACCCGCTCGATGGCGGGCGCCGTGTCGGCATCGCCCAGCGAGACCTTCACCTCGCCCTCCGCGTTGAACACGTGCACGTGCGGAGGCCCGTGCTCCCGGTCGCCGGGGTAGACGACCACCCGGAATCCGCACTCGCGGTGAATCGTGACCATCGCAGGATAACCCATCGGTTAGGTTTGCACAAGTACCTCGTCGTCCTGGAGGAGTATCGGCACGCGCGCGGGAAAGCGACTTGAACATCCCGGCGGCTCCGGGTATGCTCAACGGTGCCGCCGTGAACCCGAACCGAAGTCTCGCGTGAAGAACCTGCGGGCCCTGCTCCCCTACCTCCGGCCGTACCGGGGAGCCGTCGCCGTCGGCCTCGTGCTGGTGCTGGTCTCCACGGCGCTGATGCTCTGGACCCCGGACCTCATCGGGAAGGGGATCGACGCGCTGGGCCGGCCGGGGGCCACCGGGCGCACCGTGGCCGTGTACGCCGGGCTCAGCGTGCTCGCCACGGTGCTCGGGGGGATCGCGCGCTACTACATGCGCGAGATCCTGAACGGCACCAGCCGCCGCGTGGAGACCGACCTGCGCACCGACTACTTCCGCCACCTGCTCCGCCTGGACGCACCCTTCTACGGGCGCACCCCCACGGGCGAGATCATCAGCCTGGCCACCAACGACCTGGGCGCGGTGCGCATGGTCGCGGGGCCGGCCATCATGTACGGGGTCAACATGGTGGTGACCGCGCTGTTCGCGGTCACGCTGATGGTGTGGATCAGCCCGCGCATGACGCTGCTCGCCCTCCTCCCCATGCTCGCCCTCCCGGTGGTGACGCTGGGGTTCAGTGGGGTGATCCACGAGCGCTTCGAGCGCATCCAGTCCGAGTTCGGGATCCTCTCCTCGCTGGTGCAGGAGAACCTCGCCGGCGCCCGCATCGTCAAGGCGTACGCGCAGGAGGACGCGCAGGCCGAGCGCTTCCGCGGCCTCTCCGAGCGCTACATGCAGCGCAACCTTGAGCTGGTGAGGGCCAGCGGCCTCTTCCAGCCGCTGCTGGGGCTCTTCGGAGGGGCGGCGACGGTGGTGGTCCTCCTGGTGGGAGGCCGCGCCATCCTGCGCGGGAGCATCACCGTGGGCGAGTTCGTGGAGTTCACCCTCTACCTGGGGATGCTCTCCTGGCCCATGATCTCGCTGGGGTGGGTCATCAACCTGTTCCAGCGCGGGGCCGCCTCCATGGGGCGGGTGACGCGCGTGCTCCACGCCCAGCCCTCGGTGCGCGAGCCCGAGCACCCCGCATGGCCGGAGCGCGTCCGCGGCGAGATCGAGTTCCGCGGCGTCTCGTTCCGCTACCCGGGGACCGAGCGGCTGGTGCTCCGGGACGTCTCCTTCCACGTCCCGGCCGGCTCCACGCTGGCGGTGGTGGGCCCCACCGGGTCGGGGAAGTCCACGCTCACTGCGCTCCTGGCGCGGCTCTACGACCCCACGGAGGGGGAGGTGCTGATCGACGGGGTCCCCGTGCGCCGCTGGCCGCTGGACCGCCTGCGGGCCGCGCTGGGCGTGGTGCCGCAGGACGCCTTCCTCTTCTCCGCCACGCTGCGCGAGAACCTGGCGCTCGGCTTCGACGAGCCGGACCCGGCGCGACAGGAGGAGCGGATCCGCGCCGCCGCCCGCGTGGCCCGGCTCGACGACACCGTGGAGGGGTTCCCCCGGGGGTACGACACCCTCCTGGGCGAGCGCGGGATCAACCTCTCCGGGGGGCAGAAGCAGCGCGCGACGCTCGCGCGCGCCCTCGCCCGCGACCCGGAGGTGCTGGTGCTGGACGACGCGCTCTCGGCCGTGGACACCCACACCGAGACGGAGATCCTGGAGGGGCTGCGCGAGGTGCTGCGGGGGCGCACCAGCGTGATCGTGAGCCACCGGGTGACGGCGGTGATGAACGCCGACCTCATCGTGGTGCTGGACGGGGGAGAGGTGGCGGAGGTGGGGACCCACGCCGAGCTCCTGCGGGCCGGCGGTACCTACGCGGCGCTGCAGCGGCGGCAGCTCCTGGCGGAGGATCTGGACGGAGATCCCGTCCTTGCCCCCTCCCAGTGGGGTGTCTAGATTGGAGACATCTTACGCTCCCGCCGCGCGAAACGGATGATCGAACTGCGACTGTACCTCCACGGGGACGACCGGGAAGCGGAACGCCTCCGCGAGCTGATCGCGGGCGAGGGCTTCCGCCTTGTGGACACCCCGGGGTCGGACGCACCGAAGACGCTGCTGGCGGGGTTCGAGGAGTCGCTCCCCGCCGGCGCCTCGCGCGAGACCATGGCGCGACGCATCGAGGAGATGGAGCGCACCATCCTGGAGCTGCGCAACCTCGACGTCGCCAAGTCGCAGTTCCTCACCAACGTCTCCCACGAGCTGCGCACGCCGCTCACCGCGATCGTCACCTACGGCGAGGTCCTGCGCGACGGCCTCCTGGGCGAGGTGAACGCGCGCCAGCGCGAGGCGATCGAGTCCATGATCAACTCGTGCCGGCAGCTCCTCTCCATGATTGAGGAGATCCTGATGTACGCGCGCACCAACGCGCGCGCCATCGAGCTGCAGCCCTCCGAGTTCCAGCTGACGGACGTGGTGGGGCACGTGTACGACATGAACGCCTCGCTCATCCAGCAGAAGAGCCTGCACTACGAGGCCAAGGTGAACGGCGCGCTGCCGCAGGTCTGGGCGGACCGCGACAAGGTGGTGCACGTGCTGGGGAACCTGATCGGCAACGCCATCGACTTCACGCCGCACGCCGGGACGCTGCGCGTGGAGGCGCGACGCTCGCCGGAGAACCCGGCGTGGCTGGAGGTGGTGGTGGAGGACTCGGGAATCGGGATCGACCCGCGCCACCACGAGATGATCTTCCAGGAGTTCGCGCAGGTGGACTCGTCGCGCGCGCGCATGCACCACGGCACCGGGCTGGGACTGGCGATCGCGCGCAAGTTCGTGCAGCTGCACGGCGGCAAGATCTGGGTGGAGAGCACGCTGGGGTCGGGGAGCCGATTCTTCTTCACCCTGCCCTCGGTGGAGGCGGGCGAGAGGCTGGGGGCGGCGTGAGCGGAGACGCCGACCTCCCGCGGGTCCTGCTGGTGGAGGACAACGAGGCGATCCGCGGCGCCTTCTCCATCCTCCTGGAGGAGAGCGGCTACCGGGTCGTGCAGGCCGCCTCCGGCGCCGAGGCGCTCCATGCCTCCGCGGCGGAGCGGCCCCACCTGATCCTGCTGGACCTGGGGCTCCCCGACATGAGCGGGCTGGAGGTGGCGCGCACGCTGCGGGCGCGCGAGGAGACCGGCTCCACCCCCATCGTCGCCCTCACCGGCCGCGCCCTGGAGACGGACGCGGAAGCCTGCATGGCCGCCGGCTGCACCGACTACCTGACCAAGCCCATAGACACCGAGCAGCTGCTGCGGGTGCTGGCGGGGCACCTGGACGGATAGCCCGGGAGGCGAGCCCGGAGCGTGCGGAAGCGCCCCCGCCGGCGGACCGGCGGGAGCGCTTCTCGTCGTGGCGCCGCGGGCGCGGCTACCGGATCTTGCCGAGCAGCTCGGCGTTGGACCTGGTGTCGTTCATCTGCTTCAGGAGGAGCTGGACGGCGTCCTCGGGGGAGAGCGAGTGCAGCACGCGGCGCAGGTGGTGCACCTTGTCGATGTCCTCGTCCGGGATGAGCAGGTCCTCGCGGCGGGTGGCGCTCTTCTCGATGTTTATGGCCGGGAAGATCCGCCTGTCGGCGAGCTCGCGGTCCAGCACGATCTCGGAGTTGCCGGTCCCCTTGAACTCCTCGAAGATCACCTCGTCGGCGCGGCTCCCCGTGTCCACCAGCGCGGTGGCGACGATGGTCAGCGACCCTCCTCCGCCCCGCACCTTGCGCGCGGAGCCGAAGAAGCGCTTGGGCTTCTCCAGCGCGGTGGCGTCGATGCCGCCGGAGAGGAGGCGGCCCGAGCCGCGCTCGGTGTTGTTGTAGGCGCGGGCCAGCCGGGTGATGGAGTCCAGCACCAGCACCACGTCGCGCCCGCTCTCCACCTGGCGCCGGGCGTGCTCCAGCGTCATCTCCGCCACGGCGACGTGCCGGTCGGCGGGGCAGTCGAAGGACGAGGCGATGACCTCGCCGTAGCCCAGCATCTCCATCTCCGTCACCTCCTCCGGGCGCTCGTCCACCAGCAGCACCAGGAGCGTGGCCTCGGGGTAGTTGACCTGCACCCCCTTCAGGATCGCCGTCAGCAGGGTGGTCTTCCCCGCCCGCGAGGGCGCCACGATGAGCGCGCGCTGCCCCTTCCCGAGCGGGGCGATCAGGTCGATGATGCGGGAGGTGAAGTCGCGCTTGCCGCGCCCCTCCTCGACCTGCTCCAGCGTCAGCCGCTCGTCGGGGTAGGTCGCGGGGAGGGAGTTGAAGTCGGGGCGGCCGCGGGCCTGCTCGGGAGGGAGACCGTTCACGCTGTGGACGGTCTCCAGCGGGGGGCTCTTCCCCCGGCCGGGCGCCGCTCCCACCTCGCCGACCAGGCGGTCGCCGGTGCGCAGCCCCAGCCGCCGGATGATCGACTGGGGGACGAACGGGTCGCCGTCGGCGGCCTGGAAGCCGTTGACGGCCGCCCGCAGGAAGCCGCTGCCGCTGGAGAGTACTTCGAGGATCCCTTCCGCGGCCGCGGAGGGTGAGTTCTCCGGCCGCGTGGCGGCGGGAGACTGTGCGGACAAGCTCATGGGGTGCTCTTTATTCGGTGCTGAGGCGCGGCGCGCGCATCCGTCGTCTGCGGAGGCGGGGCGTCATCACTTGAGTTGTGGGTCGGGCGGAACCGACGGGTGTCAAATTGCGTGCCGCGGAGCGACGGCCTGAGGGGCGCCTCGGGGAGGGCGGCTTTGGGAGTCGGGGAAGATAACGCTTCCGCCGCCGCACGCAAGGACTCCGGCCTGCATACACCCGGCGCGCCGCGGGGATCCCGCCACCCGGCACTGGCGCGAGCGGGGGGAACGCGTTTACCTTTGACACGAAAAACGTTCACCGCCAACGCGTTGCCTCCCCTGCCCCACTCCGTGTACGGCCGGGTCGTCGGAGCTCCGGCCAGCCCCTTCCATCCGCACGCCCGCCAGCGGCGCGCCTTCCTCGCCACGATGGTCATCGCGGCGATGCTGTGCACGTTGGGCGCGGCGTTCTTCCGCACGCAGGTCATCCGCAACTCGGAGTTCACCCTCCGCTCCGAGGACAACCGCTTCCGCATGGTCCCCATCGCCGCGCCGCGGGGGACCGTCTACGACCGCAACGGCAAGGTGGTCGCCGAGACCGTCACCGGCTACACGCTCTCGCTGGAGCCGGGGCAGCCGGACTCGGTGCGCTCCCGCCTGGCGGCGCTGGTGCCGGTGCTGGAGCTGGACACCACGGCGGTGCGGGAGGTGCTGGAGCGCGCCCGCAAGCACCGGGACGAGCCGGTGGTGGTCTCGGACGCCCTCACCTTCCGGCAGCTCTCGCGCCTCCAGGAGCAGCCGGAGCGCCCGGCCGGGATGCTCCTGGAGGCCCGGCCGCTGCGCCGCTATCCCTACGGCGACGCCATCGCGCACATCGTCGGCTACGTGGGGGAGATCAGCGAGCGGGAGCTGGCCAGCGACGACTGGCGCGGCTACAAGATGGGGCAGGACGTCGGCAAGGCGGGCGTGGAGCGGGAGTACGAGCGCGTGGTGGGCGGGACCCCGGGGGCTCGCTTCATCGAGGTGGACGCGCGGGGCCGGGTGGTGGGCCGCTTCGCGGAGCAGCTCACCCGCGCGCCGCGCACCGGGGGCGACCTGCGGCTCACCATCGACGCGGAGCTGCAGCAGTACGTGCGGGCGGTCTTCCCGGCGGGGATGAAGGGCGCGGTGGTGGCCATGGTCCCCTCCACGGGGGAGATCCTGGCCCTGTACTCGGCTCCCACCTACGACCCCAACCTGCTGGTGGGGCGCATCGCCCCGAAGGTGTGGAGGGAGCTGAACGGGCCGGACCGCCCGCTCCTGAACCGCGCCATCAACGGGACGTACCCGCCGGGGTCCACCTGGAAGCTGGCGACGGCGATCATCGGGCTGGAGCGCGGGGTCATCACCCCGGAGCAGAAGATGCCCATCGCCTGCACCGGCGGGATGTCGTACGCGGGGCGCTACTCGCGCTGCTGGCAGTCGGCCGGGCACGGGCCGCAGGACGTGATCCAGGCGATCGCAAACTCCTGCAACGTCTACTTCTACCAGCTGGGGACCCGGCTGGGGATCAAGCTCCTCACCCAGGAGGGGACCCGGCTGGGCTTCGCCCGCAGGACGTCGGTGGACCTCCCGGGGGAGAAGGTGGGGACCTTCCCCGCCAGCCGCGAGTGGTACAAGAAGCGCTTCGGGTGGACGCCGCCTCCCAGCGAGGTGATGAACCTCTCCATCGGCCAGGGGCCCAACGCGCAGACGCCCATCCGCATGGCGCAGTTCTTCTCGGCGCTGGCGGGCGACGGGACGGCGGCGGCGCCGCACATCGTCGCGCGCAGCGAGGAGGGCCCGCCGGAGACCGACCTGCGGCTGAGCCCCAGGACGCTCGCCGCCCTGCACCAGGGGATGGCGCGGGTGGTGGAGGCGGGGGGGACGGCGCACGCGGTGGAGCTGCGGCGCTGGAAGCTGTACGGGAAGACGGGCACCTCGCAGAACAGCGCCGACGCGAAGCGCCCGCACGCCTGGTTCACCGGCTTCGCCGGGCCCCGCGGCGGCGCGCCGGAGGTCGTGGTGGCGGTGGTGGTGGAGTTCGGCGAGTCCGGCTCGGGCGCCGCCGCCCCGGTGGCCGCGCGCATCGCCGACTACTACCTGAACAAGAAGCACGGCCACCCGGTGCCGCGCATCGAGGACGTGGAGCCCACCAACGCCCCGAAGCCGCCCTCCGCCCCGCGCCGGCGCGCCGCCCCGCGCACCCTCCCGGAGCGGCCGGCGAACGCGCTCCCCGAGGTGCGGCTCTCGGGCCCCGTGGCGGCGCCCGGGGTGATGGGGACCCGGGACGAGTAGCACGCAGCAGGGAGCACGTGCAAGCGCCCCCGCCGGACGGTCCGGCGGGGGCGCTTCCGTACGGGTGGAGGGGTGGGCTACAGCTCCTCGTCCTCCAGCTCGGCCGGCTCCCCGGCGTCGTCCGGCTCGTCCTCGCCGGCGGCGTCGAGCAGGGCGTCGAGCCCGGTGTCGAACTCCTCCACCGCCTCGGCCAGCCCGGCCGGGCCGCCCTCTCCGTCGCCGGAGACCGGAGCGAGGACGGCGGCCTCCGGGTCCACCGCCCGCTCCTCGTTGTCCACGCGGGCCACGTCCATCACCACGTCCCGGCCGGACAGGTTGACGAGCCGCACCCCCTGCGTGTTGCGGCCGATGACGCGGATCCCGTCCACCGACTGGCGGTTGACGATCCCCTCGCGGGTGATGACCATCAGCTCGTCGCCGGGGCGCACCTCCTTGATGGCGACCACCAGGCCGGTCTTGTCGGTGGTGCGGACGTTGATGACGCCCTTGCCGCCGCGGCGCTGCAGCCGGTACGCCTCGATCCCGGTGCGCTTCCCCATCCCCTTCTCGGTGACCACCAGGAGGGTGTTCCCCTCCTTCATCACCACCATCCCGATGACCTCGTCGCCCTCCTCCAGCGTGATGCCGCGGACGCCGGTGGTGGCGCGCCCCATCTCGCGGACGCCGTCCTCGGGGAAGCGGATCGCCATCCCCCTGCGGGTGGCGAGCACCACGTCGCACGCGCCGTCGGTGAGCTGTACGGAGATGAGCTCGTCGCCCTCCAGCACGTTGATGGCGTTGATCCCCACCACCCGCGGGTTGCCGTAGGCGGAGAGCGCCGTCTTCTTCACCACGCCCTTGCGCGTGGCGAAGACCAGCGCCCGGTCGTGCGAGAACTCGCGCACCGGCACCAGCGAGGCGATCTTCTCGCCGGGGCGGATGTTGACCAGGTTGATGATGGGCTTCCCCCGGCTGCCGCGCGACCCCTGCGGGATCTCGTGCACCTTGAGCCAGTAGCACTGCCCGTTCTGCGTGAAGAACATCACGTAGTCGTGCGTGCTGGCCAGGAAGATCTGCTCGACCCAGTCCTCCTCCTTGGTCTGCATCCCGGCGATGCCGCGCCCGCCACGCGCCTGGGCGCGGTAGGTGTCCACCGGGACCCGCTTGATGTACCCGGCGTGCGAGACGGTGATGACCATCTCCTCGTCGGCGATCAGGTCCTCGATGGAGAAGGAGCCCGTGGCGCCCACGATCTCGGTGCGGCGCTCGTCGCCGTACTTGTCGGCGACCTCGCGCAGGTCCTCCTTGATGATGGTGAGCCGCCGCTCGCGGTCGTCCAGGATGTCGCGCAGGTCGGCGATGGTGGCGCGGATCTCCGCCAGCTCCGCCTCCAGCTGCTCGATCTCCAGCCCGGTGAGCCGGGCCAGCCGCATGTTGAGGATGGCGTCCGTCTGCCGCTCGGAGAGCCCGAAGCGCTCGCGGAGCCGCTCCCCGGCTTCCGGGGTGGTCTCGGAGCCGCGGATGATCCGGATGACCTCGTCGATGTTGTCGACGGCGATCTTGAGGCCCTCCAGGATGTGCTCCCGCTCCAGCGCCTTCGCCAGCTCGAAGCGGGTGCGCCGCACCAGCACCTCGTGCCGGTGCTCCACGTAGTGGTGGAGCATCTCCCGCAGGGTGAGGATCTTCGGGACGCCGCCCACCAGGGCGAGCATGATGACCCCGAAGGTGCTCTGCATCTGCGTGTGCTTGTACAGCAGGTTGAGCACGATGTGGGGGATGGCGTCGCGCTTCAGGTCCACCACGATGCGCATCCCGTCGCGGTCGGACTCGTCGCGCAGGTCGGCGATCCCCTCGATCTTCTTGTCGCGCGCCAGCTCGGCGATCTGCTCGATGAGGCGCGCCTTGTTGACCTGGAAGGGGATCTCGCTGACGACGATGCGCTCGCCCTTGCCGCCCTCGCGCTCCTCGATCTCGGCGCGGGCGCGCATCAGCACGCGCCCGCGGCCGGTCTCGTACGCCTCGCGGATCCCGTCGCGGCCGTAGATCAGCCCGCCGGTGGGGAAGTCGGGCCCCTTCACGAAGGCGTGCAGCTCTTCCACGCCGGCGTCGGGGTTCTCGATGAGGTGGACGCACGCCTCGGCGACCTCGCGAAGGTTGTGCGGCGGGATGTTGGTCGCCATGCCCACGGCGATCCCGGAGCTGCCGTTGACCAGCAGGTTGGGGATGCGCGCCGGGAGCACCTTGGGCTCCTCCAGGCGGTCGTCGAAGTTGGGAGCGAAGTCGACGGTCTCCTTGTCGATGTCCGCCAGCATCTCCGTGGCGATGGGCGCCAGCTTCGCCTCGGTGTAGCGGTAGGCGGCGGCGGGGTCGCCGTCCACCGAGCCGAAGTTGCCCTGCCCGTCCACCAGCGGGTAGCGCAGGGAGAAGTCCTGCACCATGCGCACGAGCGCGTCGTACACGCTGGCGTCGCCGTGCGGGTGGTACTTGCCCAGCACG
>DATABU010000837.1:0-5279 GCA_036259415.1 Longimicrobiaceae bacterium | reverse complement strand
GCTGGGGATCGGCCGCAGGTCGCTGCTGGCGGCGGCGTACGAGCACGCGGTCCCCATCTACACCTCGTCGCCGGGCGACTCGTCCATCGGGATGAACGTGGCGGCCAAGGCGCTGCAGGGGAACAGGCTCACGTGGGACGTGAACGCCGACGTGAACGAGACGGCGGCGATCGTGCTGGACGCCAAGCGGAGCGGGGGGAAGAGCGCCATCTGGATCCTGGGGGGCGGCTCGCCCAAGAACTTCGCGCTGCAGACGGAGCCGCAGATCCAGGAGGTGATGGGGATCGACGAGCGGGGGCACGACTACTTCCTGCAGGTCACCGACGCGCGCCCGGACACCGGCGGCCTCTCGGGTGCGACCCCGGCGGAGGCGGTCTCCTGGGGGAAGGTGGACCCGGACCGGCTCCCCGACGCGGTGGTCTGCTACCTGGACTCCACCGTGGCGCTCCCGGTGCTGGCCGCGTACGCGCTGGACACGCACGCCCCGCGCGCGCCCAAGCGCCTCTACGAGCGCCGCGACGAGATGATGGCGCGCATCCGCGAGGAGTACGACCGCAGCGAGCGCAACGAGGCGACGCGCGATGCCGCGCGCGAGCACGCGGTCCACGAGAGCATGCTGGACCGCGACCGGTAGACGGGCGCGGGCCGCGTCGGCGACGCGGCCCGCGGCTCATCCGGTATGGAGGACGGCGTTACTCGTCGATGGGAACGACGTTCTCCGCCCGGGGGCCCTTGGGGTCCTGGACCAGGTCGAACTCCACCCGCGCGCCCTGCGAGAGCGACCGGAAGCCGGTCGCCTGGATGGCGGAGTGGTGCACGAATACGTCCTTGCCTCCGCGGTCCGGCTTGATGAAGCCGAAGCCCTTGTCGTCCATGAACCGCTCTACGGTACCGGTCTCGCGTGCCATTGATCCGTCCTCTCCGGTCTTGGGGGTCTGAAGACTGCTCCGTCGCGGAGTCATGGTGCAAGGATTGTGCTGCCAGCCCGCAGAGAAGCTGGCGGCGGTGGTGACGGACGCGGGCGGATGCCCGCGGAAGCCGAGTATTTTCCCCAAAGGAGGCAACGTGGCGAGAAGACCGAACTACGGATTCGAGAAGCGCCAGAAGGAGCTGGAGAAGCAGAAGAAGAAGGACGAGAAGGCCGAGAAGAAGCGCCTCCGGAAGGAGGCCGCCGCCGCCGGCGAGCCGTTCGACGAGGGCGAGGAGGAGACCGCGGACGAGCAGGAGGAGGATTGATGGAGGAGCTGGATCCCGCCCTCCGCGGGCGCATCGGCGCGCTCTGCGAGGAGGGGCGGGATCTCTGGGACCGCTTCGACCGGGAGGTCCGCAGCCGCGACTTCCACCCCTTCGTGGCCGCCGACTACGACGCCGTGCTGCGCGCCCTGCTGGCGCAGCGCGGCCCCGGGCTGCGCTTCCTGGAGTGGGGCTCGGCCACCGGCGTGGTCGCCATCATGGCCGACCTGCTCGGCTTCGAGGCGTACGGGATCGAGCTGGACGGACGGCTGGTGGAGACCGCGCGCGAGCTGGCGGCGCGGCACGGCTCGCGGGCACGCTTCGCGGCGGGCAGCTTCCTCCCCGCCGGCTACCGCTGGCGCCCCGGAGGAGGCGGCGACGGGCGCCTGGGCACCATCGGCGACGGGGCCTCGGCGTACCCGGAGCTGGAGCACCCCCTGGAGGACTTCGACGTGGTGTACGGCTACCCCTGGCACGGCGAGGAGGCGATGATGCGCGACCTCATGCGCGCCTACGGCGGCCGCGGCGCGCGCCTCCTCCTGCACGGCTCCGAGGGCGTGCGGGTCTTCCGCGACGGCCGCCCGGTGGGGTGAGGCTCATGGGGCGGGGACGCGGTGCTCGATCCGCGCCAGCCGGTCGGCGATCTCCCGCTGGGTGCGCCGTACGTCGTTCATGGTGCGGACGAACCACACCGCGAGCGCGATGGGGACCGCCCAGACGGCGATCATGACAAGCAGCATGAACAGCGTTCCGCCGTCGCCGAGGCCGAAGGGCATGACGATCCGCTCCGTCGGAGGGTGAGGGGCCGCCCGGGGCGGGCGCCCCGGACCAGCTTCCGGCATCATACGAGCGGACCCGCCCGCGCACAAGCGCGCCGGGATCAGGCCGTCCCTCCCTCCCCCGTCTCCACGCTGTGCTCGCCGAAGGAGCGGCCGAGCGCCCGCACCTCCTCCTCCAGCCTCGGGACCATGCGGCGCCGCTGCCGCTCGCTGAGCCGCTCGGCCAGCGGGCCCACCAGGAGCTGCCGGAGCGCGGCGAAGGCGGCCAGCGACCGCGGCACGAACACCCTGCGGCGGCGGCGCTCGATCCCCTCCACGAAGGCCGCGGCGCACTCCTCCACCGGCGTGACCGTGCCGAACGGCCCCGGCAGCGAGCGCAGCGTCCGGCGGAAGGTGTCCAGCTCGCGCTGCTGGTCGCGCACCAGGTCGGTGTCGATCCAGCTCGGGTGCGCCACGCCGACCCCCACCCCCCGGTGCGACACCTCCAGCCGCAGCACGTTTCCGAAGTGCTCCACCCCGACCTTGGACGCCGCGTAGGCCGACATGGCGGGGAGCGCCGAGAACGCCGCCGCCGACGACACCAGCAGGTAGTAGCCCCGGCGCTCCGCGACGTGCAGGAGGGTGGCGCTCACCGTGCGCACCACCCCGATCAGGTTCACCTCGATGGTCCGCGCGAGCGCCTCCACCGGGGTCGCGGCCACCGTGCCGTTGCTGGCGATCCCCGCGTTGGCGACCACCGCGTCGATCCCCCCCAGCACCTCCACCGTACCGGCAACCGCGCGGTCCAGCGCCGCCTGGTCGGTGACGTCGCACTCGAACCAGGCGTGCCCCGGCCCCAGCTCCGCCGCGAGCGCCGCCAGCCGCTCCGGCTCCATCCCCACCAGCGACAGGCGCGCCCCGCGCGCCGCGAGCCGCCGCGCGGTGGCCTCGCCGATGCCGCGGGCGGGGCCGGTGACCAGTACCGTCTTCCCGGCGACGGGGTAGCGCATCGGACGTGCTCCTCGGGAGAGGGAGGACAGACGGGTCAGGACGGCGGGGAGTCGAGCAGCGCCCCCCACTCGCGGGCGACGCGGACCATTGCCGCGCGCGCGTCCGGGTTGATGCCGGTCAGGTGGATGAAGCCGTGCCCCTGGCCCGGCACGCGCAGCAGCCGGGCCGGCGACCCGGCCGCCCGCAGCGCTCCGGCGTACGCCTCGCCCTCGTCGCGGAGCAGGTCGAAGCCGGCGGTGACCACCAGCGCCGGAGGGAGCCCCGACAGGTCGGGGGCCAGGAGCGGCGACACGCGCGGGTCGGTGCCGTCCACCCCCGTGCCGGCCAGGTAGTGCCGGGAGAACGCGTCGCGGTCGGCCTGGTCCAGGAAGAAGCCGTCGCCGAAGAGCGCCTGCGACGGCCGCGGCGTCACCGAGTCGGTCGCGGGATACACCAGCAACTGCGCCGCCGGCGCCCCGCCCTCCTCCCCGGCCAGCCTCGCGGCCACCGCGGCCAGGCTCCCCCCCGCGCTGTCCCCGCCCACGGCCACCCGCGCCGGGTCGGCGCCGAGCGCCGCGGCGTGCTCCCGCGCCCAGCGGAGCGCCGCCCGCGCGTCCTCCAGCGCCCCGGGGAACGGGTGCTCGGGCGCCAGGCGGTAGTCCACGCTCAGCACGTGCGTCCCGCCGTGGCGGCAGAGCAGGCGGCACGGCTCGTCGTGCGTGTCCAGGTCGCCGATGACGAAGCCGCCCCCGTGCAGGTACACCGTGAGCGGCCGCGGGCCGTCCCCGGCTGGCGCGTAGTGGCGGAGGCGCAGCGGCCCGCCGGGGCCGGCGACCTCGAAGTCCCGCACCGCGCCCACCGGCGTCGGGGGCCCGGCGAAGGCCAGCGTCTCGCGGCGGTAGCGCCGGCGCCCGGCCTCGGGCGTCGGCTCGCAGAGCCCCTGGCCGTCCCGCCGCTTCCGGAGGGCGCGGACCAGCTGCACGTGCGGGTCCAGCCGCAGCTCGCCGTCGGTTAGGGGCGGCTCGCCGGAGAGGCGCACCAGCACCCCCGCCGGGAGCCGGGCCAGGCCGCGGGCCGCCAGGCGCTGCACGCGGTCGGCGAGGCGGAGGCGGTCAGCCGGCAAGGCTCGCGCCCTCCCCGGCGGCGGAGGCGGCGGGGACCGCCAGGTACTCGGCGGGGTCCAGGCGGGCGACGCGGCGGCGGAAGCGCCAGGTGAAGTCCGGCCAGAGCGTGGAGTTGCGGCCGGTCCGGTCCAGGTACCAGCTCCGGCACCCGCCCGAGGTCCACACCGTCCCCTCCATCCCCGCGTCCACCTCGGCCACGAACGCCTCCTGCGCCTCGGGGCGCGGCTCCAGCGCCCCCACGCCGTGCCGCCGCATGTGGCGCAGCGCCGCCAGCAGGTGCTCCACCTGCGCCTCGATCATGTACACCACCGAGGTGTGGCCCAGGCCCGTGTTGGGCCCCAGCAGCACGAACAGGTTGGGGAAGCCCGCCACGGTGGTCCCCAGGTGCGCGCGGGGGCTCCCCGCCCACGCCTCCGCCAGCGTCCGCCCGCCCCTGCCCCGGACGCGCGGCGCGAGCGGCGGGTCGGTGGGCCGGAAGCCGGTACCGAAGACGATGGCGTCCACCGGGCGCTCCGCGCCGTCCGCCGTCACCACGGAGTGCTCCCGCACCTCGGCGATCGCGTCCGTCACCACCTCGACGCTGGGGCGGGCCAGCGCCGGGAGGTAGTCGTTGGAGAGGAGCACCCGCTTGCACCCCAGGGTCCAGTCGGGCGTCAGCTTCGCGCGGAGCTCCGGGTCGGGGACGCTCCGCCGCAGGTGCCGCAGCGCCACGAGCTGCGCCAGCCGCATCGCCCCGGGGTTGCGGAAGCCGAGCACGAACAGTTCGCGCAGCAGGTAGATGGTCCCGCGCGCCAGGCGCTGCGCGGCGGGGACCCGGCGGAAGAAGCCCTGCTCCGCCCCGCGGAGCGCCCGGTCCTGCCGCGGGAGGATCCACGGCGGGGTGCGCTGGAAGACGTGCAGCCGGGCCACCCGCGGCTGGATCTCGGGGACGAACTGGACCGCCGACGCCCCGGTGCCCACCACCGCGACGCGCTTCCCGTCCAGGTCGAAGCCGTGGTCCCAGCGGGCGGAGTGGAACGCCGCCCCGCGGAAGCGGTCCAGCCCCGGGAGGTCGGGGACGAGCGGGTCGCTGAGGGCGCCCGTCGCCATCACCAGCACCCGCGCGTCGAGCGTGCCGCGCGACGTCTCGACGCGCCAGCGCTGCGCCTCCCCGTCCCATTCCGCGCCGAGCACC
>DATABU010000836.1:0-3239 GCA_036259415.1 Longimicrobiaceae bacterium | reverse complement strand
GCCGGAGGCCCGCGCCGCCAAGGCCCCGCCGCGGGTGGCCCCGCTGCGCAGCGCCGAGGAGCGCGCGGCGGAGGAGCGCGGCGGTTTCCTGGAGGGACCCGGGGTGGCGATCGTGGCCCCGACCGACGGGACGGTGATCGGTACCAACCGGCTGTACGTGGGGGTGCGCGGCGAGCCCGGCGCCCCGGTGCGGCTCTACGACGGCGGGCGCCTGCTGGGCGAGGGGACGCTGCGGCCGGACGGGGCCCTGGACTTCATCGGTGTGGAGGTGGCGCCGGGACCGCACCGCCTGCGCGTGTGGACGCTGAACTCCTGGAAGCGCGAGCGCTGGGACAGCGTCGCGGTGCACCGCTCCGGCCAGGCCGCCGCCATCGAGCTCCCGGCGAAGGCGCCGACGCTGCGCGCCGACGCCCGCGCCGCGGAGCGGCTGCGCCTCCGGGTCGTGGACCGCTGGGGCGTCGCCGTGGCGGACACCCCCAACGTCACCGTGGAGGCGCGCGGCGCCCGGGTGGACGGCGCGGACGTGGACGCCAGCTCGGTGGGGATGCAGCTGCGCACCGGCGCCGACGGCTGGCTGGAGCTGACGCTGCGCGGCGGCCGCGAGGTGGGGACGGGCGAGGTGAAGCTCGCCGCGGACGGGGCGCGCGCCACCCTCCCGCTGCGCATCCTCCCCTTCGTCCGCCCGCTGATCGCCACCGGCGCGGCGCAGGTGGGGGTGGGCGCGGCCCCCGAGGCATTCGGGGCGGTGACGGTGCAGGGCGCGCTGGACGAGGAGACCTCGGTGACCCTGAGCTGGGACTCGCGCCGCGGCGGCGCGGAGGAGGACTTCTTCGGCCGCGGCTACGACCCGCTGGACGAGGGGCGCTACCCCACCTTCGGCGACGGGAGCGAGCGTCGCGTGCTGGGCGGGGCCACGCAGGCCCTCTCCGCCCGGGTGGAGCGCGGCTGGGACTGGCTGGAGATGGGCGACGTGCAGACCGCCGGCTTCGGGAGCGACGGCTCGCTGGGTGCGTACCGCCGGGCGCTGACCGGGGTGAGCGGGCGGGTCTCCACCGGCGTGCTGGCGTGGACCGGCTTCGGGAGCGTGACCGACCAGGCGCTGGAGCAGCGGCAGCTGCGCGGCGACGGTAGCTCCGGCCCCTACCTCCTGGCCGGCGGGATCCGCCCCGGGACAGAGCGGGTGGCCATCGAGGTGCGCGCGGCGGACAACGCGGCGCGCGTGGTCGCCCGGGAGGAGCTGGCGCGCTTCGCCGACTACCAGGTGGACTACGCCACCGGCGCGGTGCTCCTGCAGCGCCCCGTCCCCGCCACCGACGCGCAGGGGAACCCGGTGTACGTGGTGGCCAGCTTCGAGCGGCGCTCCGGCGGCGAGGCGCGCTTCGTCGGCGGGCTGCGGGTGGAGCTGGACGCCCGCCGCGCCCTGGCCCTGCGCGGGGTGGACTCGCTGGGCGTTGGCTTCTTCGGGGTGCGCGACGCCGCGGGGTTCGGCTCCTCCCCATTCGGCGCGCTCCCCGGCGCCGCGGCCGCGGCGTACGACCTGTTCGGCGGCGACTTCCGGGTGCGCAGCGGCCGCCTCTCGGCCGCGGGCGAGCTGCTCCGCTCCGCCGGCGACTCCGCGGCGGCCACCGCGCGGGCCGAGGTGGCCTGGAGCCTCCCCGGCGACCGGGTGCGCCTGGAGGCCGGCTGGCTGCACGTGGGCGACGGCTTCGCCGCCTCCGCCAACCCGCGGCTGGCGTCGGAGATGGACGAGCTGCGCGTGGGTGCCTCCGCGAAGCTCCCCACCGGCTCCACGGTGGGCGTGCGGCACGAGCGCCAGTCGTTCCGCGAGTACGGGGTGGAGCGGAGCGCCACCTACGCCACCGCCGAGCAGGAGGTCGGCGGCCGGACGTTCCGCGCCGAGGGCGGGGTGACCCGCGACCTGCAGGACGCCGCCGCGGGCTCCGCCTCGTCCGCCCTGGGCAAGGCGACGCTGGGGCTCACCCCGGAGCTGGACGTCTGGGTGGAGGGGAGCCACCTGCTGCGCGCGGAAGCCGGGGCGCCCGCCCGCCCCGACCACCTGGGCGGGGGTGCCTCGTACCGGGTCCTCCCGGGGATCAGGCTGGAGGGAGCGCACCGCCGGGTCCGCCCGGCGCAGGACTCCGCGGCGTACGGGTTCACCTCGCTGGGGGTGCGGGTGGAGTCGGTGCTCGGCGGGCAGGTGTGGAGCAGCGTGGAGCACGCCGGGGGCGAGGCCGCCGCCAGCTCGCTGGCGATGGGCTGGAACCAGCGGCTGAGCCTGGACGGCGGGTGGGCGGTGACCTCGCTCCTGGAGCGCCGCTTCGGGCTGAGCCGCGCGCCCCTTGCCGACCCGCTGCGCGCCCTCCCCTTCGCCCGGCCGGAGCGCGACCGCTGGTCCGCGGGGCTCGGGCTGGAGTGGCTCCCCGCCGACAGCTCCGCCCGCTTCAGCGCCCGCGGCGAGCTGCACGACGGCGAGGAGCGGAGCGGCTACCGCTTCGACCTGGCGGGCGACCTCCCGCTGGGTCCCTCCATGGCGCTGCTGACCCGGCACGACTGGTCGTCCGACGCGTGGCCGGGGACCGGCGGCGAGCAGCGCACCCGCCGCGACCGCTCGCTGGTGGGCTTCGCGCTCCGCCCGGTGGGCTCGGACGCGGTGAACGCGCTGGCGCGGCTGGAGTGGCGCCGCAGCGCCGACCCGCGGCTGGGCGGCGACGTGCTCACCCAGGCCCGCGACGAGTCGCGGCTGATCGGCTCGGCGGACGTGGTCTGGGCGCCCGGGGCGAACGCGGAGCTGGCGGGGCGCTACGCCGCCCGCTGGAGCATGACCGGCGACACCCTCCCGGGCGCCCCCGACGTGCGCTCGCTGGCCCACTACCTGGGCGCGCGCTGGGGGCAGGCGCTGCACGGCGCCTGGTCGGCCCGGCTGGACGGGCGCATGCTCCTGGAGGGGACCACCGGGGCGGCGCGCTGGAGCGCCACCCCCTCGCTGGTGATGCGCCTGGGGCCGCAGCTGGAGGTGGAGGGCGGGTGGCGGATCGGCGACCTGCGCGACCCCGACTTCTACGCCTTCGGCGGGAGCGGGCCGTTCGCGGCGCTGGGGATCCGCCTCACCGAGGGGACGCTCGCCAGCACCGCGTCTTTCTGGAGGGAGCGGATCTGGCGGGAGTACTGATACGGGACTGAACGGCTGGAACAGCTGGGTCGGGCGTGCCCCTCGCTGGCGCTCGGGTCGGGCTGCGGCT
>DATABU010000835.1:0-1525 GCA_036259415.1 Longimicrobiaceae bacterium | reverse complement strand
ACCGCAACAAGCAACCCGGCCGGGGGCGGGTCAGACCAGGCGGTGCCCGCGCTTCCACACCCCGGCGCACACGGGCGCCGCCAGCCTGTACGGCAGCTCCGCGACGCTGCCCACCCGCCAGAGCGCCAGGTCGGCGGGGGCGCCCGGGGCCAGCGTGCCGCGCCCGTCGCCGATCTCCAGGGCGGCGGCGCCGCCCGCGGTGGCGGCGCGCAGCGCCTCGGCGGGGCTCATCCCCATGCGCGAGCAGGCGGCGGTCATCACGAACGGGAGCGAGGGCGTGGGCGAGGAGCCGGGGTTGAAGTCGGTCGCCAGGGCCACCGTGGCGCCGGCCTCAAGCAGCGCCCGCGCCGGGGCGAACCTCGGCCGCCCCAGGAAGAAGAGCGTCGCCGGGAGGAGCGTGGCGACGGTCCCGGAGGCGGCGAGCGCGCGGACCCCCTCTTCGGAGACGTCGCCCAGGTGGTCGGCGGAGGCGGCGCCCACCTCGGCGGCCAGCTCGGCGCCCCCGCTCCCCTCCAGCTCGTCCGCGTGGAGCTTGGGGCGGAGGCCGTGGTCCAGCCCGGCACGGAGGATCCGCTCGGTCTGCGGGCGGTCGAAGACGCCCGGCTCCATGAACACGTCGCAGAAGCGCGCCAGCCCGGCCTCGGCCACGGCGGGGACCATCTCCTCCACCAGCAGGTCCACGTACGCGTCGCGTCGCTCGCGGTGCTCGGGCGGGAACTCGTGCGCGCCCAGGAAGGTGGGAATCAGCTCGACGGGCTGCATTTCGGCGAGACGGCGGACGGCGCGCAACGTCTTCAGCTCGTCCCCGGTGCTCAGGCCGTAGCCGCTCTTCACCTCGGCGGTGGTGGTGCCGTTCAGCAGCATCTCGCGCAGCCGGGGGAGCGCCATCTCCACCAGCTCGTCCTCGCTGCGGGCGCGCAGGTCGCGGACCGAGGCGTTGATGCCGCCGCCGCGCCGCGCGATCTCCATGTAGGGGACGCCGGTGCAGCGGAGCACGTACTCGTCGGCGCGCCAGCGGCCGAACACGGCGTGCGTGTGCGAGTCCACCAGCCCCGGCGTCAGCACGCCGCCGGCGCAGTCCACCCGCTCCGCGTCCGGCCAGCGCGCCAGCAGCTCCGTCCCGGCGCCCACCGCGGCGACGCGCCCGTCCTGCACGGCGACGGCGACGCCCTCGCGCACGGCGGCGGGGTCCTGCCCCCCGACGCCGCTGGGCGGGCCGGTGCAGGCGGCGACCTGAGCGGCGTTGACGAAGACGAGGGCGCTGCCGGTGGTCGGTTCGGGCATGGGAGCGGTGGGTGGGGTCGGGGAGCCCCTCCCCCGCGGGCGGGGGAGGGGCGGGCCGGCGGGGGCGGACGGCCCCGCAAGCCGTATTCCGGTGCGTGGCGGAGTTCTTGCGAAATCCGCCGGCGGTGGGCTACATGCTACGCCCGCGCCGGGTCGAACGCCGAGGACTCGATCACCTCCGCCGAGTCCAGGTACTCGCGGTAGAAGGTCGGGTCCACCGTGGCCGAGAGCCAGATGAAGC
>DATABU010000834.1:0-2742 GCA_036259415.1 Longimicrobiaceae bacterium | reverse complement strand
GGACGGCCAGCAGGGCGCCAAGGGCAAGGGTTGCGACGAGGGGACGGAGGAGCGGTCGCATTCGAGGAGAATAGCAAAGTGTCCGCGCCTTCTCTTCGCCAGCTTGCCACCGCCGTGGCATTTGACGTCAACCGCACCGTGGGAGGTGGCCACGCCTCAATCGAGCTGCTGCGCCGGCGGTTCACCGCGCGCGGCTGGCTCGACGATGATGCGCACGGGCTGATCATTGCTGTCTCGCGGCTGACGCCGGGCACGAACATCCTGGCGTACTGCGTCACGCTGGGCTGGCGGTTCCACCGCATTCCCGGCACGGCGCGCCGCCACTTTCAGCGCCGGGAGGATTCGTTCCGTGAGCCAGCCGCGCGTCGGGATCATCATGGGGAGCCGGTCCGACCGGGAGACCATGCAGGAGGCCGCCCGGGTCCTGGACGAGCTGGGGATCCCGTACGAGATGGAGGTCGTCTCCGCGCACCGCACCCCCGACCGGATGTTCGCCTACGCGGAGGCGGCGGAGGGGCGCGGCGTCGAGGTGATCGTCGCCGGGGCCGGCGGCGCGGCCCACCTCCCGGGGATGACCGCGGCCAAGACCGTGCTCCCGGTCATCGGCGTCCCGGTGCTCTCCTCCACGCTGAACGGGCTGGACTCGCTCCTCTCCATCGTGCAGATGCCGAAGGGCGTCCCCGTCGCCACGGTGGCCATCGGCAAGGCGGGGGCGGCCAACGCGGGGCTCCTCGCCGCGCGCATCCTGGGGACCCGCGACCCGGAGCTGCGCGCCCGGCTGCACGCCTACCGCGAGCGCATGGCCGAGGACGCGCTGCGCCCGGAACCGCCCGCCGGGGAGGCGAAGTGAAGCGCGGACCGGTCCTCCCTGGGGCCACCGTCGGCGTCGTCGGCGGGGGGCAGCTCGGGCGGATGCTGGCGCTGGAGGCGCGCCGCATGGGGTACCGCACGCTGGTGCTGGACCCGGCGGAGGACGCCCCCGCGGCGCAGGTCTGCGACGGCCACCTCCGGGCGCCGCTGGACGACGCCGACGCAATCCGCGAGCTGGCGCGCCGCTCCGACGTGGTGACGCTGGAGTGGGAGAACGCCGACGTGGAGGCGCTCCGCAGCCTGCCCGGAGACGTCCGTCTGCACCCGGGCCCGCACGTCCTGGAGGCCGCCCAGCACCGCGTGCGCGAGAAGGACGCCGCCCGCCGCCTGGGCCTCCCCACCGCCGACTACCGGGCCGTCGGCACGCCGGAGGAGCTGCGCGCCGCCCTCGCCGAGGTGGGCACGCCGGCGGTGCTGAAGACGGCGCGATGGGGATACGACGGCAAGGGCCAGGCGGTGATCGGCTCCCCGGGCGAGGCGGCCGCCGCCTTCGCCGCGCTCGGCGGCCCGGGGACGGAGCTGGTCCTGGAGGCGTGGGTCCCCTTCGAGCTGGAGCTCTCGGTGGTCTGCGCCCGCACGGCGGCGGGCGAGGTGGCGTCGTTCCCGGCCGGCGAGAACGCGCACGTGGGCGGGATCCTGGACACCACCACGGTCCCGGCGCGCGTCCCCGACGCGGTCGCGCGCGAGGCGCGCCGCATCGCCGAGGCGATGGCGGAGGGGCTGGACGTGGTGGGGGTGCTGGGGGTGGAGATGTTCCTGGAGGGCGACGGGACGCTCCGGGTCAACGAGGTGGCCCCGCGCCCCCACAACTCGGGGCACTACACCTGGGAGGCGTGCCCCGTCTCGCAGTTCGAGCAGCAGCTGCGCGCCGTGTGCGGCCTGCCCCTGGGCTCCACGGAGCTGCTCCGCCCGGCGGCCATGGCCAACCTGCTGGGGGAGCACGTGGGGAACGGGCTGGGCCGCCCGGAGACCGCGGCGCTCCTCTCCTACCCCGCGGTGGCGCTGCACCTGTACGGCAAGGCCGAGGGCCGCCCCGGCCGCAAGATGGGGCACCTCACCGTGCTGGCGGACACTCCGGACGAGGCGCTGGAGCGCGCGCTCCGGGCGCGGCGCCGCTTTACGGGCGGGACCCGGGAGTAGCGCCGCCCCCGCACGCGCCCCTTGCGTCGCGCGCGGGCCCCGGCGAATATTCGGGCAGCACCCACGGGGACGCGACGGCCCCGTCCCCCTCCGGACCATCCCACCCGGCGCGGAGTGTCTCGCCTCCGTGCATTCCGCCCGGCCCCCCGCAGAAAGTCCCGCGCCCGGCCGACGTTTTCGGGAAACACCCATGTCGGTCCAGGGTAGGAGCATTGGCCCAGCGCTTGCTATTGTGGCGGGCGTACCGACCGATGGAGGCCACCGTGATCCTGTACTGCAACTTCGAGGAGCTTCGAGCACTCGCCTCCGGCGCCGAGATGGTGCTGGGGAGCGCGGTCGCCGCCTCGGGATCGGCGGTGGCCGCACCCGCGGAGACGATGGAGCTGGTGGAGCTGCTCCGACCGCGCCTCACCGGCGACATGAGCCTCACCTCCCTTGCCGAGCAGCGCCAGGTCCGCACCGCGGTCCACGCGATCTGCGAGGAGCTGCGGGTGCACATGGACGAGCGGATCGTCCAGCTCAGCCCCGGCCACGAAGAGGCCGTCAACACCTACTTCGACTACGCCCACTCGCGCGTCGTCCTGGACCGGCTGGACCGGATGGGGTCGGAGATGTACGCCATCGTGGAGCTCATCACCGGCGCCGCCCCCAACGAGACCACAGCCCACTCCGTGACCTTCCCGGACTGACGCGGAACGGCAGCTCCGGACACCACGAAGCGGCCCCCCCCGG
>DATABU010000833.1:0-2414 GCA_036259415.1 Longimicrobiaceae bacterium | reverse complement strand
CGAAGACCTCCCGGACCCGCGAGACCACCCGCGTCGCCAGAAGCGAGTGGCCGCCCAGCTCGAAGAAGCTCTCCGCCACCCCCACGCGCTCCAGGCGCAGCAGCTCAGCCCAGATCCCCGCCAGCACCTCCTGCGCGGGCGTGCGCGGCGCCAGGTAGCGCTCCTCCGCCGTGTATTCCGGGGCCGGCAGCGCCCTGCGGTCCAGCTTCCCGTTGGGCGTCAGCGGGAGCCGATCGAGCATGACGAAGGCGGCCGGAACCATGTACTCCGGGAGGCTGCGCCGCAGGTGCCCGCGCATCCCGTCCGCCTCCGCCTCGCCCGCCACGTACGCCACCAGGCGCCGGTTTCCCGGCACGCCGGAGGCGCCATCGCGCGCCACCACCACGCAGTCTCGCACTTCCTCGTGCCGCCGCAGGACGGCTTCGACCTCCCCCGGCTCGATGCGGAACCCGCGGATCTTCACCTGGCCGTCGAGCCGCCCCAGGTACTCGAGCGCGCCGTCGCCGCGCCAGCGCGCCCGGTCCCCCGTGCGGTACAGCCGCGCCCCGGACCCTTCCGCGAACGGGTCCGGGACGAAGCGCGCCGCCGTCAGGTCGGCCCGGCCCAGGTAGCCGCGCGCCACCTGCACGCCCCCGATGTACAGCTCCCCGGGCACGCCCACAGGCACCGGCCGCAGCGCCCCGTCCAGCACGTACAGCCGCGTGTTCCACACCGGCCGCCCGATCGGGACCGTCTCGACGACGTCCCGCCGCTCGCACGCCCAGTAGCTCACGTCCACGGCGGCTTCGGTCGGACCGTACAGGTTGTACAGCGCGACGGAGGCGGGGAACCGCTCGTGGAAGCGCTCCACCAGCGCCGGCGGCAGCGCCTCCCCGCTGCAGACCACCCGCTTCAGGCTCGCGCAGCGCTCGGGGTCGGCCGTCTCCACGAACGGCTGGAGCATGGAGGGGACGAAGTGCAGCGTCGTGACTCCCCGCTGCTCGATCACCTCCTGCAGGTACAGAGGGTCGCGGTGCCCCTCCGGGCGCGCCATCACCAGGCGGGCACCCCGCTGCAGCGGCCAGAAGAGCTCCCAGACCGAGACGTCGAAGCTGAACGGCGTCTTCTGCAGCACCACGTCCTTCGCGCCGAGCCCGTATTCCGCCTGCATCCAGCAGAGACGGTTGACGACTCCGGCGTGGGTGTTCATCACGCCCTTGGGAGCGCCGGTGGAGCCGGAGGTGTAGATCACGTACGCCAGGTTCCGCGGCGTCACCCCGCTCCGCGGGTTCTCCGCGCTCTCGCCCGCGGTCTCCGCCCATCCCGCGTCCACGCTCACCACCTCCACCCCCGCGCCCGCCGGGAGCGCCCCCCGCAGCCGCTCCTGCGTCAGGAGCACGGCCACGCCGGAGTCGGCGAGCATCAGCTCCAGCCGCTCGGCGGGGTAGCCGGGGTCCAGCGGCACGTAGGCGCCGCCCGCCTTGAGCACCCCCAGGAGCGAGACGACCATCTCCAGGCTGCGCTCCAGGCAGAGCCCCACCCGCACTTCCGGTCCCACGCCGCGCCGGCGGAGGGGGTGCGCCAGCCGGCTGGCGCGCTCGTTCAGCTCCCGGTACGTCAGTGAGGCGTCCTCGAAGACCACGGCCACGGCGTCGGGCGTGCGCTCGGCCTGCGCCTCGAAGAGCTGGTGGATGCAGGTGTCCGCCGGGTACTCGGCCCCCGTGCGGTTCCACTCCACCACCACCTGGCGGCGCTCCGCCTCTCCCATCAGCTCCAGCGCCGGGAGCCGAACTTCCGGGTCTCCGGCGACCTGCTCCAGCACCCGCTCCAGGTGCCCGAGCATCCGCACGATGGTGCCGCGCTCGAACAGGTCCGTGCTGTATTCCAGCGAGCCGCGGATCCCCTCCGGGTGCGCGCCGAAGCCCAGCGTCAGGTCGAACTTGCTCGTCCCGCCGTCCACCTCCAGCCGCTGCAGCTCCACTCCCGGCAGCCCGCCCTCCGGACGGTCGGCACCCTCCTCGACGAACATCACCTGGAAGAGGGGCGAATGGCTCAGGCTGCGCTCCGGCTGCAGCTCCTCCACCAGGCGCTCGAACGGCACCTCCTGGTGCTCGTAGGCTCCCAGCGTGACCTCGCGCACCCGCCGCAGCACCTCGCGGAAGGTGGGATCGCCCGACAGGTCGGTCCGCAGCACCAGCGTGTTGACGAAGAAGCCGATCAGCTCCTCGGTCTCCCGGCGCGTGCGCCCTGCAATGGGGCTGCCCACCACCACGTCCTCGCTCCCGCTGTACTTCGACAGCAGCACCTGGAAGGCAGAGAGCACCACCATGTACAGCGTCGCTCCCTCGCTCCGCCCCAACGTCCGGAGCCGCTCCAGCAGCTCCGCCGGGAGCTGGACGCGCTCGTTCGCGCCCCGGAACGTCTGCACGGCCGGG
>DATABU010000832.1:0-5841 GCA_036259415.1 Longimicrobiaceae bacterium | reverse complement strand
CGGCGCGGGGGGGGGCGGGCACTTCCACCACCCGGACACCTGACACGACGATGCACAACTACACCAGGGGCCCCATCGCGGCCGGCGGAGCCTTCACCGGAGACTTCGGCATCGCCCCGGGCGCGCCCGTGGACCAGGTCCCCGCCTTCATCGAGACGGACCGCGAGGTCATGGCCGCCCGGCCCGGGATGCGCCAGAAGCACGTCCCCATCACCGTGGACGAGGCGGGACGCCCCTTCTGCGGCGGCCGCTACCTCTTCGACACCTGGGAGAACGCCGAGGACTACCGGCGCTGGGTGACCGAGGAGTTCGTGGTGGACGGGGTCCCCTTCCCCGAACGGCCCCTCTTCGTGGACCCGGTGTTCCTCTCCTGGCGCGTGGCCGGCGCCCACGACTTCCGCCCGGTGGAGGAGCACCGGGCCGTGCGCTTCGAGCGCTGGGCCCTCGCCCCCGAGGTCACGGAGGACCAGCTGACGGCGCTGTGGGACCGCGTGCGCGCCGCCGCCGACCGCCGCGGCCTGGCGAGCGCCTGGCTCCTCTGGAGCGACGAGCGCCGCGAGGCGGGCCTGGTGACCGTGGCCGGCTCGGCGGACTCGCGCCGCTCGGCGGAGCTGGACCCGGAGCTGCTCGACCTCCTGGAGGGCCCCGACGCGGTGGGGAAGATCGTGGAGCAGCGCGGGACCGGGACCCGGGTCTTCGACCGGACGGGGTGGGTCTGGACGCTGTGGCTCCCCCTGGCCGGGGCGGGCGAGCCGCCGTCGCTGTGGCCCAACTCCCCGCCGCTCCCCGCTCCGGTCGCGGCGGAGGTGTAGGCCCTCACCCGGCTCGCTGGATGCTCGCCACCCTCTCCCAGTTCTGGGAGAGGGGATCGGGGGGCCGGAGCGCTCCGACTGGCTACCCAGCGGGGGTCGGCCGGGGGAGGCTCCTCCGTCGGTGCGAACTCGCCCACCGGCGGAGAATGGTTCGGGGTGCGGAGAGGCTCGGACATACGCTCTCCTGCGGAGCCTCCCCCGGCCTCCCGGTCTCCGACCCAGAGCAACACATCCCCTGCCCGGGCTGGTTCCCTGCGTGAGGGATGCGAGCGCGAAGCGGCGAGACCCGACGGCAGTTTGGCGGGGCTCGCCTCCGTTGGGCAGCGTAGTGTGCTGCCCTACGGAGCCGCAGCCCGACCCGAGCGTCAGCGAGGGGCACGCCCAGATCCGTCGTTCAGACCCGCTGGACGGTGAGGCGCTGGGTCCCCGTCCACTCCTCGCCGGGGGGCAGGTGGACCGGCTCCACCGCGTTGGCGGGCTCCACGCAGAGCATGCGCAGGTACTCGTCGTCCCCCAGGTCGGGGAGCCGGCCGGCGAGCTCCTCCCACGGGTTCCACACCACCGCGTCCCGGAACCCCCGCTTCTCCAGGACCACGGTGCGTCCGCTCTCGCCGTCCCGGATCCAGAGGCGGTCCGGCGCGTCCACGTAGACGCGGTCGGTCTCCCCGGCGAACACCGTCGTCTCGCGCTCCTCCGTCCGCTCGGCCCCGGCCTCCACCTTGTCCAGGTAGCGCACGCCGGCCAGCCCCTCGACGGCCGCGCGCCGCACGTCGCCCACGCGGAAGTAGGTGTGCAGCGCGCAGGTGAAGGCCATGGTCCCCTCGCCGGTGTTGGCGACGCGCAGGGCCACCTCCAGCGTCTCCGCGTATAGGGCGACGCGCAGCACCGCACGGAACGGGTGCGGCCAGGGCTCGCGGGTGGCGCGGTCGTCGGCCAGGCGCAGCAGGGCGAAGGCGGCGCCGTCCGGGGCGGTGCCCGCCTCCACCCGCTCCCAGGCGGCGGTGCGGGCGAAGCCGTGCTTGGGAAGCGGGCCCTGGTCGGCGAACTGGGGGAAGACCACGGGGATGCCGCCGCGGATGGCGGTGCCGGGCTCGAACTTCGCGCGCTCGCTGACGAAGAGCAGCTCCTCGCCGGCCGGATCGGTCCAGCGGGCCACGTGTGCGCCCTGGAGGTACACCTGGGCGCGAGCGCCGGAGGGGTGCGCGATCTCGATGCGGGGGGACGCGTCGCCGTCGGTCATGGCACGGCTCCCCCGCAAAGGGCGTGCGACGCCGTTCAATGGGGGAGCGGGACGGGGGCGGCCAGCACCTCGCGCGCGTACTCCCGCACGGAGCGCAGCCGGACGGGGTAGGTCCGCAGCGTCTCCTCCATGGGGATGGGGTCGCCCCGGGCGACGCTGAGCATCAGCGCCGTGAACGCCCGCTCCATCGGGTCGGTGGCGGCGTCGTAGCGCGCCCGCAGGGCCTCCTCGGGGACGGTCTGCACCTCGAAGTCGCGCCCGCCCGCCTCCTCGAAGACGCGGACCACCTCGCGGGGGCTGAGCGCCTCCGGACCGCCCAGCTCCAGCGTCGCGTTCCGCGCCGCGGGGTTCTCCAGGGCGGCCACCGCGAACTCCGCCACGTCGCCCAGCGAGATCCAGCTCAGCGGGGCGTCTCCCCCGCCGTACAGGGTCGCCCGCGCGCTGGGGTAGTCGAAGCCGAGCGCGGGGCTGAGCCAGACCTCCATGAAGCAGCTGGGGCGGAGGATGGTGTACGTCATCCCGCTCTGCCGCACCCGCTCCTCCACGGCGCGCTTGGCCCGGGTGAGCGGGTCGTCCAGCCCGACCTGCCCCGAGAAGGAGACGAACACGAAGCGCTCCGCGCCGGCCTCGCGGGCGGCGTCCACCAGCGCGAGCTGCCCGTCCTGGTCGGCGCTCCCGATGCTGTCGCCCTCCTGCCGGGTGCGGGTGGTGGTCGCGGTGGAGACGACCGCCTCCACGCCGCGGCACGCCCGGTCCAGCGACGCCCGGTCCTTGAGGTCGCCCTCCACCGTCTCCACGCCCCAGCCCCGGAGCTGCGCGACAGCGGCGGGATCGGAGGTGGCGCGGACCAGCCCGCGCACGGCGTGGCCGCGTGCGGTGAGCCGGCGGCAGATCTCGCGGCCGAGGAACCCGGTGGAGCCGCATACGAGGATCATGGACCACCTCCAGGGAACGGGTGCGGAGTCCACGCCGCGGGGTGCGGCGCGGACACTCCTGCACGATAGCACGGAGGCGCGGCGGATCAACCATGTCGCGCGCGCCGGCCCGGCTGCTTCCGGCCGGCGCGGCGGGCGGCGCTCAGGGGAGGTCCTCGCGCTCCACGCCCGGGAAGCCGAGGACCCAGTCCGCGCCGAAGGCCAGCGAGGGGGTGCGGAAGCCCGGCTGCGCCCGGCCCGCGAGCACCTCCTCCACCGCGCCGACGGCGGTCGTCGCGGTCAGCGTGTACCCCTCGGGCGTCCGCATGCGCGCGGCGGCGCGGCCGCCGCGTTCGTCCTCCACCTCGCCCCAGAGGAGGGTGCGGCCGCGCGCCCGCTCCTCGTCGGTGGGCCCGGGCGAGGCGGCGTCGATCCGTCCCTTGAGGAAGCGCTGCACGGGCCCGGAGCCCAGCAGCCACCCCAGGTAGCGCGAGGCCACCATCATCCGCCGGGCGGGCGCGGGGACGCGGGTGTACACCTCCACGTCGGGGATCCCGGTGCTGTGGTACGCGGTGGAGACGTCGCCCCAGGGGATGGTGGTCACCTCGGCCGGCCCCCTGCCGAAGTCCACCCGGCGGGTGCGGTACGCCGCCGGGACGCGGACGATGCGCCCGCCCCGCCGCACCGCGCCGCCGCTCGCCAGGTTCTCCACCATGGTGGTGGCGGTGCCGTGCGACACTCCCCCTCCCACCGGCTGGAAGGCGAGCGCCAGCCGCACCGCGCCCGGGAGCCGCCGCTCCAGGTGCGCGGCCAGGCAGTCCGAGGGGACCACGTCGAACCCCACCCCGGGGAGGAGCATCACGCCCGCCGCCTCCGCCTGGGGGCCGCGGGCGGCGAGCGCCTCGAACACCGCGATCTCGCCGGTGATGTCCAGGTAGTGGGTGCCGGTGCGGAGGCACGCCTCCGCCATCGGCCGCGCGGTGCGGGAGAAGGGCCCGGCCGCGTGGAGCACCGCGGGCACGTCGGCCAGGGCGGCGTCCAGCGCGGCGGGGTCGTCCAGCCCCGCCACGCGCCAGGGGAGGCCGAGCTCCTCCGCCTGCCGCCGGAGCGGGGCCTCGCTGCGGCCGGCCAGCACGGGGCGGAGGCCGCGCTCCAGCGCCCGCGCCGCGATCAGCCGGCCGGTGTAGCCGTAGGACCCGTAGAGGAGGAAGGTGCCGGTCATGAATCGGCCGTGGCGCTCCGCCGCGCCGCCGCGAGGCGGACCACCGCCGCCCGCACCACCTCGGCCCAGCCGGGGCAGGCGTCGTGCAGCAGGCGCTGCACCGCGGCCGGCTCGGCGGTCTGCGCCCACTCCCCGCTCTCCGGGTCGCGGATGCGGGTGGCGCTCAGCCACTCCGGCGCCCCCCCCGAGGCTCGGCGGGCGAGGAACTCCAGGTCCACGCCGGTGGAGACGCCCAGCTGGCCGCCGGCGTCCTCCCGGAGCACCAGCCCCACCAGGACGCGGAACTCTCCCTCCGCGTCCATGCGCCCGGCCTCCCCCGCCCCGGGGACGTGGCTCACCCCGATGCCGTGCGCCAGCACCTCCCGGACCGTGACCGGAACCTCGAAGCAGGCGTGGAAGCCGCGCTCCGGCTCCAGCTCCCGGATCCCCGGGTGGCTCCGCAGGGCGGCCCGCGCCGCCGCCTCCGCTTCCCGCAGCTTCCCTGCTTCGCTCACGCCGACCTGCCTTTCCGGTTCGGGGGACTCGTCTCCGCAACATACGCGCGCGGCGGCCCACCGGCGACCCCGGCGGGCAGGCGAGCGCACATCTCGTTGCGCGGCATGGATTTGGCATTCCCGCCCCCGGGACTCGCGGAACACGATCACGGGGGCGACCATGCGCGGTGAACGGGGCCGGACGGGTGCGGGGCTGCTGGTGGTGCTGGCGGTGGCGGGGTGCTCGCCAGAGCGGGAGGCGCGGCCGACCGAGAGCCGTCCCGCCGCGGCGGCGCACGTGGCGGCCGCGGCGCCGGCGAGCCCGGCCGACGTGGAGCGGGAGATGGAGCTGGCGCGGACTGGGATCCTGGCCCGGGGCGACTCGGCGCGCGAGGCGTTCGACCGGGCGCGGGGGCTCACCCGGGAGGAGCGCGCGGAGCTGCGGCGCGACGTGAACGCCGAGCAGGTCGCGACCGCGCGTCGGCTGGGGGTGCGCGCGTCGGGCGAGGAGGAGATCGAGCGCCTGCGCCGGCAGGGGCGGCTGGTGGCGCTGGAGGACAGCACCGAGTACTGGGTGCTGCGCGACCTGGACTACTCCCGGCCGTACGTGACGCCGGACACGCGGGCGATGCTCGTGGAGGCCGGCCGGCGCTTCCACGCGCGGCTGGACAGCCTGGGGCTGCCGCGCTACCGCATGGAGGTGACCTCGGTGCTCCGCACCGCGGAGACCCAGGCCGACCTCCGGAGCGTCAACTCCAACGCCGCGGCGGGGGTGAGCGCGCACGAGTTCGGGACCACGCTGGACGTGTCGCACGTCCGCTTCGCGCCGCCGGCGGCCGCGGCGCTGGTGGTGGAGGTGCCCTCGGCGCCGGAGCTGACCCCGCAGTTCAGGGTGGTGGAGGCCACGGTGCTGGAGGAAGTGGGGAGGGAGCGCGCCGTGGCGCTCCAGGGCGAGCTGGGGCGGGTGCTCGGGGAGATGCGCGAGGAGGGGAAGCTCCGGGTGATGATGGAGCGGCGGCAGCCGGTCTACCACATGACAGTCGCCCGGCGCTTCCCGGCCGGGGAGGACCGGGTGCCGGGACGGTGACACGCAGCCACACGGCACGCGGCTTGCAAATATATTCCCATTTGGTTATATTTGGTGTCCGGCGCACACCGCGCCGGGGGGGGGGGGGGGGGG
>DATABU010000831.1:0-6104 GCA_036259415.1 Longimicrobiaceae bacterium | reverse complement strand
GGGCCGGCCCTCTCGTCCTGTCGGGGATGGGGGTCAGGCCGGGACCGGATCGTCGCCCCGGGCGGGAGGCTCCTGCTGCATCGGCAGCATGCGGATGATGGCGAAGGTCGCGCCCTGCGGGTCTTCCAGGATGGAGAAGCGGCCGACGTCCGGGATGTCGGTGGGCTCGACGTGGACGCGGCCGCCGAGGCTGCGGGCACGGGCGGACTCCGCGTCGCAGTCCTCCACGGAGAAGTAGACCGCCCAGTGCGGCGTCATCCCCTCCATCTCCGGGGTGATCCGGTACATGCCGCCGGCCTGTGCGCCGCCGTTCAGGAAGGTGGTGTAGAGCATCCCGCCGCCCATGTCCTGGGTCTGCGTCGTCCATCCGAACAGCCCGGTGTAGAACTCGGCCGCCCGCTCCGTGTCGGGGGTCGCCAGCTCGTTCCAGCAGAAGGCGCCGGGCTCGTCGCGCACCTGCGCGCCCGGGTGGCCGCGGGCCTCCCAGAGCGAGACGACCGCGCCGGTGGGGTCCTGGACGACGGCCATGCGGCCGGCTTCCATCACGTCGAACGGCTCCATCAGCACCGTGCCGCCCAGCTCACCCGCCCGCGCGGCGCTCCGGTCCACGCCGTCCACCGTCACGTACGAGCCCCAGTGCGGCGGGATCCCCCGCGCCCGCTGCGCCTCCCCGATCTCGTGCATGGCCGCCGCCACGTGCTCGCCCCGCCGGAACATGTAGTAGGCGCCGCCGGGCTCCATGGGCATCTCGTCCACTTCCCAGCCGAACAGCGAGGTGTAGAAGGCCCGGGCGCCCCCGGCGTCGGTGGTGGCGAGCTCCGCGTAGGAGAAGGTGCCGTGGGGATGGCGGTCATGGATGCTCATGGTGGTCTGCGGGCGGAGGTGGACCGGCCGGGAAGGAGGCCGCCGCGGGCGCGGCGAACGTAGCAAGCTACCGGGGAACGCCTGGTCCGCCAGCGGGTCGTTTGCGACAGGGAGGGAGCCCCCTCCCCGCGTGCGCGGGAGGGGGCCGGGGAAGCGTCAGTTCGCCGCCGCGGGGGTGCCGAACGGCAGGCGGTCCGGCATGTCGGCGACGACGTAGGCCATCACCGCCATGGCCGCAACGCACTCGGCGAACTCGCGGGCGTCCAGCTTGTCGATGGTGTCGGCGTCGGTGTGGTGGTACCAGAAGTACTCCGTGTCGTCCACCGAGAGCCCCATCCCCGGGACGCCGAGCGCCATGATGGGCCCGATGTCGGCGCCCCCGCCGCCGCGGGTGACCCGGCCCGCGTCGATCCGCTCCAGCAGGCTGCCGACCTGCCGCACCAGCGCGTAGGCCGAGTCGGGGCCGGTGAAGCCGAAGCCGGTGGGCTTGAAGACGCCGCCGTCGGACTCGATGGCGAGCACGTGGTTCGGGAGCTGGGCGCGGTGCCGGTCCCGGTAGGCGGTGCCGCCGCGGAGCCCGTTCTCCTCGTTGGTCCAGAGCACCACGCGCACGGTGCGGCGCGGGCGGAGGCCCAGCTCCTTCATCAGCCGTACCGCCTCCCAGGCGGCCACGCTCCCGCCGGCGTCGTCCATCGCGCCCTGGCCCACGTCCCACGAGTCGATGTGCCCGCCGAGCACCACCACCTCCTCGGGGCGCTCGCGGCCGCGGATCTCGGCGACCACGTTGCGCGAGGGGGCGTCGGGGAGCATCTGCGCGCCCATCTGGAGCTTCACCCGCGGGCGCTCGCCGCGCGCCTGCATGCGGCGCAGCAGCATGGCGTCCTCCACCGTGATGGCCGCGGCCGGGATCCGGGCGACCGCGGTGTCGTAGCGCATCCCGCCGGTGTGCGGGGTCCTCATGGAGAAGGGGGTGACCGACCGCACCAGCGCCGCGACCGCGCCCACGCGGGCCGCCTCGATGGCGCCGTTGCCCCGGTAGCGCACCGTCTCGCCGTACGTGGTGAAGGGGACGTCGTAGACGACGATCTTCCCCCGGGCCTCGGCGGCCCGGCTCTTCAGCTCGTCGAAGCTCCCCACCACCAGCACCTCGGCGGTGATCCCCTCCGGCGGGGTGCCCACGCTCCCGCCCAGCCCCAGCATGGGGAGGTCCTGGCGGCGCGGCGAGACCAGCTCGGCGGACTCGCGGCCCCGCACCCAGTGTGGGACCATCACCGGCTCGCCGCGGACGTTTTCGAGGCCGTCCTTCCGCATCTCTGCCAGGATCCAGTCGATGGCGAGCTCCAGGTTCGGCGTGCCGCTGAAGCGCGGGCCGAAGCGGTCCACCAGCACGGTGAGCCGCTCCCAGGCGGAGCTGTCCGCCAGCGCGCGGTCGATCAGGCGGTCGGCGGGCTCGCGGTACGCCGCGGCGACGGGGCCTGGCTGCTGCGCCGGGAGGGCGGAGGGGGCCGCCGCGAGCAGGGCCGCCGCGGCCAGGGCGCGTGAGAGCGGAGCGGGCTTCATGGCGTCGTGTTCGGGGTCGTTCGGACGTGGGGGTGAACGGCTGAACATACGGCGGCAGGGCCTTTGCCGCCACGGAAGCAAACCAAACCGGCGCACGCGTGTACCACTCCCGGCGCCCCGAGCGCGCACTGGAGGTGTCGTACAGGAAGGGACCATGAACTCGATTCGACGGCTCCTGGCCGGCCTGCTGCTCCTCGCGGCACCGCTCGCGTCCACCGCCCTCGCGGCGCAGGACGCGCTCGCCGGGAAGGTGGTCGCCTCGGACGGGGGGAGCGTCGCGGGGGTGTGGGTGGTGGCGCGCGGCGCCGCCTTCCTGGACTCCGCGGCGGTGGACGACTCCGGGAGCTGGACCATCCCGCTCCCGGAACGGGCGTGGCGGGACGCCGTCGAGCTGAGCGTGCGGGAGCCCGACCCCGCCGCGGCGCGGTACCACGCGGCCTCGGCCCGACTGGCGCGGCGGGACCTGGAGGGGGAGCACGGCTTCGTGCTGGTCCCCCGCGCGTGGACCATCCCCACCGGGGCGTTCGCAGGCATGGTGGTGGAGATCAGCCCGCGGCTCGCCTTCGCGCCGGTCTGCGCCGGGTGCTCCGCCTTCCTGAAGCGCACCGACGGCGCCGGCGGCGGGGTGCGGACCTGGCCTGCGGGCCACTTCCCCCTGCGCGTGGTCTTCGACCGCGAGTTCTCCCCCGTGCGGATTTCCGCGCGCGACTCCGTCTCCTTCTGGAGCGCGGCGGAGGAGCTGGAGCGCGACTTCGGCGCCGACCTGCTCCGGCCGGCGCGCTTCGCCGAGTCGCTCCCGATGGGCGACAGCACGCCGAGCGACCTGATCTACGTGCAGATCGACCCCACGCTGCGCGTCGCCGGCCTGGGCGTGGCCGGCGCCTACGGCGACGACATCGTCTACGGCGAGGTGCGGGTGCGGACCAGCAGCCTCCTCACCGGCCCGGACGGGCCCGACATCGTCGCGCACGAGCTGATGCACGCGCTCGGCCTGGGGCACACCTGCAGCTGGCGCTCGGTGATGGCGGTGGAAGCTCGCTGCCCCGGGATGCGCTCGCCCCGCCCGACGCCGGAGGACGTGGCCTACGCCCAGCTGGTGCAGCGGGTGAACGCCCTGCAGCGGGCCCACGGCGCCCGCTGGGGGATGGAGGCCGCCCTGATCGCCGAGGAGGCCGCGACCCCCTCCTACGCCGCGGCCGGAGGAAGCTGAACGTCGGGAGCCCCTCCCCGGCGCACCGGGGAGGGGCTCTTCTCACGTCCGAACCGCGAGCGGGCCTTCACCCGGCTCGCCTCGGGCTCGCCACCACTCCCCCGACTCTTTCCTCCGACCAGCCCCACTCCCTCCCCGTCCGCCAGAGGATCCCCTGCTGCGCCGAGGTCTGGCAGGGCCAGGCCAGCAGGAACTGCCCCGCGCGGCGCGGATGGGTCGGATGGGTCTCGTGAGCCAGGTTCGGTCCCGGCGGGCGGGATGCGCCGTACCGCCCCGCCGCGTCAGGTCGTGCGGAGGCCCTGCGGCAGCGGCAGGAACCTTGCTGTCCGGCGCCGGTAGATAGGTCAGGAGAACTCCACGGCGGCACCTTGCCCCGGCCCGGCGGCCTGGGAGGTGCGGCCCGTCCTCGCATTCAGGGAGGGAGAATTGCGACGACTGGTCATTCCGGCGGTGGTCGCCCTGCTCGGGCTCGCCGCGGCTCCGGCCGCCAGGGACGTCCCCGTCACGCTGCGGGGCTCGCCGGAGTCCATGGCGCGGCAGCACGCGGTGGCCCGGGAGATCGGCCTGCGGTTCGTCCGCACGCCGGCCGAGCTGCGCCTGCTGAGCCGACGCGGCGAGCTGGTGCCCGTGCGGGGGAACGCCGACTACGAGCTGCGGACGGGGATGCGCGACGCGGTGTCGCGCCCGGAGCTGAGGGGGCTGGTGGAGCACGTGGCGGCGGGGTACCGGCGGGCGTGCGGCGAGCGGCTGGTGGTGACCAGCCTCACCCGGCCCAGCACCCGGCAGCCGCCCAACGCGCACCCGCTCTCGGTGCACCCGGCGGGGATGGCGGTGGACCTGCGGGTGAGCCGGCGCGCCGCCTGCCGGAACTGGCTGGAGCGCACGCTGCTCGGGCTGGAGGAGGAGGGGATCCTGGACGTGACGCGGGAGCAGCGGCCGCCGCACTACCACGTGGCGGTGTTCCCCGCCGCGTACCGGCTGGCGCTGGAGCGGCACGCCGCGGAGGACGCGCCCGTCCCGGCGCCGGCCGTCCCGCCGCTCTCCGCCGGTCCGGTCCGGTAGGCGGACGCTGGTCCGTCGCTTGTCCCGGCGTCGGCGTGTGGGGTTGGGCGTGCCCCTCGCTGGCGGTCGGGTCGGGGCGTACTGCGGATGTGGGCGTGCCCCCGGCTGCGCCGGGGTCGGGCTGCGGCTACGTAGGGCACGGTACAACTGTGCCCAACGGAGGCGAGCCCCGCCAAACGGCCGGCGGGTCTCGCCGCTTCGCGCTCGCATCCCTCACGCGGGCGCCCAGCCGGGGGGCGGCCGTGCCCGCGGGTCGATGCGGGCGGATCTCGTGCTACCTGCACCCTCCGCCCTCGTGGAGCATCTCCCGGAAGGCGCGCGCAGCCGCAGGGAGACGGTCGCGGCGCGCGCGCAGCGTACGCGCGAGCCGCTCCCCTTCCAGTGCGACGTACTCCGGCGGCATCCGGCGGACCGCCTCGTCGAGCACGCGCTCCGGCAGCGCGGCGCGCAGGGCGAGCGCGGCTGAGTCCCACGTGGCCGGGGACAGGGGGCAGAGGAAGCGGCGGTCCATCTCCCGCGACTTCACCAGCAGCCCGGCCAGGTCGCGGTACTCGCCGTCGAAGCGCACCGCCTTGGGGTCGGCGCGGCGCGCCAGCGCCGGGAGCGCGCCCCGGTAGTGGGAGAGGGCGTAGTCGCGGTCCCGGGCGACGGGAACCCAGCGCCTCCCGCCGTCCCCCCCGAAGCGTGCCCAGCGCCACTGGTCCTGGTGGCGGTCCCAGTCCCCCAGGTACACGTCCACCAGCCTCGCGGCGAGGAAGGCGCGCGCGTCCACCCGGTCGCCGGGGTCCTCGCGCAGCCTCTCCAGCAGGCTCTCCGTCCCCACGATCCGCACCGAGCCCGCGAACCCCGGGGCGCCGTCCTCCCCCTCGTCCGGTTGCTCCCGCAGCGTCCCCAGCATCCCGCCGAACTCCGCCCGGAACGCGCCCAGCGCCGGGTCGTCCGGCATCACCACCAGGCGCGGCTCCGCGTGCAGCACCCCCGCGGCCTCCTCGATGCGCCCGGCCACCAGCGCGGCGGCGGGGTTCAGCGCGGCGACCTGGTCCTGCCGCACCCGGCCGACCGTCGCGCGCCGGAAGGGGCCGAGCCGCCTCGCCTGGTCCTTGTCGACGGAGCGGAAGTCGTACTCCCGGCCGTCCGCCCCGCGCAGGCGGAGCGAGCGGGTCTGGTTGCCCCCGCCCCGGCCGGTGGGGGTGAGCCCCCCGGCGAAGGCGGAGAGGTCGAGCGCGTCCACCCGGACCGGCGCCGTCCACAGGGCGCGGTAGCCGTCGCCCAGGAGCCCGCGGCGGAACCAGCCGGCCTCGTAGCGGCTCCCGGCGGCCGTCACGGCGGCGCGCCCGTCCGCGCTCCACCGCGGCGCGGGCGCCGGGATCCCGGGGCGGGGAAGCGCCTGGGTCGCCGCGGCCAGCGC